>JABJKO010000103.1 GCA_018660305.1 Rhodospirillaceae bacterium | reverse complement strand
TTGACGCCGGGCGGCGCCTGGCGGCGCTTGTACTCGGCGATCAGCAGCATGCGCCAGATACGTTCCACCAGCGCCTGGTCGTGGCCGTCGGCACTGGTCGCCGCGACCCCCATGTCCTTTTCCACCAGACAGTGCAGGATGGCATCCAGCTCGTCATAGGGCGGCAGCGTGTCCTGGTCGGTCTGGTCGGGCTTAAGCTCGGCGGACGGCGGCTTGGTGATGATGCGGTCGGGAATGACCTCACCTGCCGGACCCTTTGTGTTGGCCGGCAGGGTTTCATTGCGCCAGCGTGACAGCTCGAACACTGTCATCTTGTAGACGTCCTTGAGCACCGAGAACCCGCCGCACATATCGCCATAGAGGGTGGCGTACCCCACCGACATTTCCGATTTGTTGCCGGTGGACACCACCATGGCGCTGGTCTTGTTGGACAGGGCCATGAGAATGATGCCCCGCGAGCGCGCCTGGATGTTTTCCTCGGTGGTATCGGGCGGCAGGCCTTCGAAGGAAGGCGCCATCATCCCGTCGAAGGCCTCCATGGCCGGGCCGATATTGATATTGTCGAGCCGGCAGCCCAGCGCTTTTGCGGCGGCCGCGGCGTCCTCGAGACTTTCGTCCGACGTATAGGGCGACGGCATCATCACGCAATGAACCCGGTCGGGGCCCAGCGCATCGACGGCGACGGCGGCGGTCAGCGCGGAATCGATGCCGCCGGACATGCCGATCAGCACACCGGGAAAATGGTTTTTTCCGACATAATCCCGCAATCCCAGCATCATGGCGGAATAGACGCTGGCGAGACTGTCTTCGGGCGCGGCGCAGGACCCTTCGTCGCAGGCCCAGCCATCGGAACCGCGTTGCCAGTTCGTCGCGATCAGCGCCTCTGTCCAGTCCGGGCACCGGGCCCGCAGGTGCCGGTCGGCATTGAGCACGAAGGAGCCGCCATCGAACACCAGCTCGTCCTGCCCGCCGACCTGATTGACATAGATCATGGGCATATTGGCTTCGCCGACACGGGCGACGGCGAGATTGAGCCGTTCGTCCCATTTGTCCAGCGCATAGGGCGAGCCGTTGAGGACCACCAGAATCTCGGCGCCGGATTCGTCCAGGCATTCGGTCACATCGGGGGCCCACATATCCTCGCACACCATGACGCCCAAACGCACGCCGCGGAAATTGACCGGGCCCGGTAGCGGACCGGCGGCAAACACGCGTTTTTCATCGAACACGCCGTAATTGGGCAGATCATGCTTGAGGCGCACCGCGGCGACATTGCCGCCATCGAGCAGCAGCGCCGCGTTGTAACATTTGCCCTCTTCCTGCCACAGGGAGCCGATGAGCAGGGCCGGCCCGCCATCGGCGGTTTCCGCCGCCAGCGCATCCACCGCCGCCTTCACCGCCTCCTGAAAGGAGGGGCGTAATACCAAATCCTCGGGCGGATATCCCGGAATAACCAGCTCGCTGGCCACCATCAGATCGGCGCCCATCGCGGCGGCCCGCGCCCGTGCCTCGCGGACCAGAGCGGTGTTACCGTCGATGTCGCCGACGGTGGGGTTGAGTTGCGCCAGGGCAATGGTGAGTTGATCGGTCATGAAAAGAGCACTTGGCTAGAGGGCAATTGTCCGGAGGGAAAGAATCCCGCCACGGCGCCTTAAATCTCAGCGGCCGGGCGGAAAATTCAGATCAGCCGATAGCGGCTTCTTGGGTGGCGCCATTACGGGAAACCCGCTCTTCCTTGAGCATTTCCGCAATAAGAAACGCGAGATCGAGCGACTGATCGGCATTGAGCCTGGGATCGCAATGGGTGTGGTAGCGATCCGCGAGGCCAGCCTCGGTAATTTCCCGGGCACCGCCGACACATTCGGTCACGTTCTGACCGGTCAGCTCAAGATGAATACCGCCCAGATAGGTTCCCTCCGCGCGATGCACCGCGAAACAGCGTTCCACCTCATCACGCACCTGGTTGAAGGCCCGTGTCTTGTAGCCGGTGGCCGAAGTGGTGGTGTTGGCGTGCATGGGATCACATGACCAGACCACCGTCCTTCCCTCCCGCTCCACGGCGCGGATCAGAGGCGGCAGTTTTTCTTCCACCGCGTCATGACCCATGCGGGTGATGACGGTCAGCCGGCCGGGAATATTCTCCGGGTTCAGCGTATCGATCACCCGCAGGAGTTCATCGGGGGTCTGGCTGGGACCGGCCTTGCACCCCAGCGGGTTGCCGACGCCGCGCAGGAATTCGATATGCGCCTCGTTGGGATCGCGGGTGCGGTCGCCGATCCACAGCATATGGGCCGAGGTGTCGTACCAATCGCCGGTGGTGCTGTCGATCCGGGTCATGGCTTCCTCGTACCCCGGCAGCAGGGCCTCGTGCGACGTATAGAAGTCCGTCTCGCGGATCTGGTGCGTCGTCTCGGAATTCATCCCGCAGGCCGCCATGAAGGCCAGGGCCTCGTCGAGATGTTCGGCGAGATCCTTGTAGCGCTCACCGGCCGGGCTCTGTTCCACGAAACTCAAATTCCAGCGATGCACCTGAGTGAGATCGGCATAACCGCCCTGGGCAAACGCGCGCAGCAGATTGAGGGTCGCCGCCGACTGGTTATAGCCCTGCACCATGCGCTGGGGATCGGGCGTGCGTGCGTCCTTGGTAAATTCGATACCGTTGACGGAATCGCCGCGATAGCTGGGCAATTCGACACCGTCGATGGTCTCGGTGTCGGAACTGCGTGGCTTGGCGAACTGACCGGCCATGCGGCCGACCTTTACGACAGGGCAGCTTGCGGCGAAGGTCAGCACGATGGCCATCTGCAGCAGCACGCGGAAGGTGTCGCGAATATTGTCCGGATGGAACTCGGCAAAACTTTCGGCGCAATCGCCGCCCTGCATCAGGAACGCGCGGCCCGCCGCGACATCGGCGAGCGACTCGCGCAGGCGTCTCGCCTCACCGGCAAAAACCAGGGGCGGATAATTGCGGATCTGTGCTTCGACCGCACTGAGTGCATCGGCATCCGGGTAAACCGGCACCTGCCTGATGTCCTTCGACCGCCAGCTCGCCGGCGTCCATTTTCCTGCCATCGTTCGATCACCTTAGTATCCGGATTAACGTATCCGGAATGTTTATTGCATCACCAGTCCGCGCGAACCGTCCTTGAGTACCATACGGTTTTGAGCACCATCCGCCCGGAACGGCAATACCCTTCGGTGCCGCCAAAAACAGCGCCACCGCGCACCAACCGCCCCAAAGGCGAACATTATGTTCGCGAAAGTCTAGGCTATACGCCCTTTACTGGAAATTTTCCAGCAAAACCAATCATCTTTGAGAAGTCGCCAAAAGGTCTTTTGCCAGTTTTCGGCCTTTTAATTGCCGCCACGTTTACCAGTGGGCGGCGGCGGACACCCAACCGGCTGTTGTTAACCGGCAGACACCGGTCTAGCCTGATGCCGCTTGACCAACCAATCAATTCAAAATCGTCAACAAAGGGAGAGTGCATATGTCTACGAAAACGAACGGCGTCATCGCCCTCGCTGCGATCGTCGCCACCGCATTGGCCGTAAACAGCAGCAGCGCCGCCGCCCAAACGTCCTATAAAGACAAAACCATAAAGATTGTAATCCCCTACGGCCCGGGCGGGACCTACGACAAGTACGGCCAGTCTTTCGCCAGATTTATCGGCAAGTATGTTCCGGGCAACCCGACGGTCATCGTCCAGCATATGCCGGGTGCCGGCGGGGCGAAGGCGATGAACTGGGCCTACAACGTAATGCCGCGGGACGGCTACAATCTGATCACGCCGCTGGACAATTCAGTGCTCAACCAGCTCATGCGCCCCAAGAGAATGCGCTACGACGCCCGGAACTTTACCTGGCTCGGTTCCAGCAACCAGACCAACATGGTGATGGTCGCGCGCACCGACACCGGCGTGAACAAGTGGCAGGATATGCGAAGCACGCAGCTCGTCGGCTCCACCACCGGCCCCAACTCCATGGGGTTCATCATGCCGATGCTGATCAAGAGCCTTCTGGGCGTGAAGCTCAGGATGGTGTCCGGCTACAAGGGTTCGTCAAAAGTCATCTTCGCGGTCGAACGGGGCGAATCCCAGTTCGCGGCGTCCAACTGGCTGGCCTGGAGTTCCAAGGTTCCACACTGGTTCCGGGGTGAGAAGAAATTCGCCCAGCCCATTCTCCAGATGGGCATCTTCAGGGATCCCGACCTGCCGCAGGACATCCCCATGCTCGGCAATCTGGTCAAGAACCCGGCGGACAAGAAGGTCGTTCGTTTTATCTCGGTGATGGGTCTGCTCGGCCGGGGCCTCGCCCTGCCACCGAAGGCATCAAAGGATTCCGTCAGGATCCTGCGCGCGGCCTACGACAAGATGAACGCCGACAAGGCATTCGAGGCCGAGTTGAAGAAACGTCTGCTTCGCCTCATGCCATCGACCGGTGCGCAAATCCAGAAAATTGTCAAAGAAGCGGTGGAATCCGCAACGCCGGAAGTCGTTTCGCGCGCCAGGAAACTTATCTACGGCGGCAAAAGTTGATCTGTTGAACACCGTCTAACCAAGCGGGCTAACCAGGCCGGGCAACCGCACGGCAACGAGTCAAGGAAACGGCGGTCCATTGGGCCGCCGTTTTCGCTTGAAGATATATATTCCCGAGAGTTGGTTTTCCGGCAATCGACGATCTGCCATTGGCAAATTCGCCGCGCTCTTGCTACGGTGGCGCACGGCTGCGTTGGAACACCGGTCGACAGGAAGAAATAGTCAGGGAGGACTAAAATGAAAAAGCCGATTGGCCTTGCAGCGAGCATCGCGCTTGCCGCCGGCATAAGCGCCACAGCGACGAGCTCCGCGGTGGCGGACGCGACCTCGGATTTTTACAAGGACAACGTTATTACCGCCATCCTCGGTGCCGGACCGGGTGGTGGCTACGACCTCTATGCCCGGACCGTCATGACCTATCTGGTGAAACATATTCCCGGCAAACCGAAATATATTCTGCAATTCATGCCCGGTGCCGGCGGAATCAAGGCCGCTGCCTATGTCTATAACGTCGCACCGAAAGACGGCAGCCGGATGGCGAAGCTTTCCAATATGCTGCCGGCGTTTCAGCTGCTCCGCGGCAACGTTAAATATGACGTTTCCGGTCTGAATTACATCGGACGGGCCGCGTCCATGCAGTATGTCACCATGGTGTGGCACACCACCGGGGTCAAAAGTCTGGCAGATCTGGCGAAGGCCAAGGAACCGGTGATCTTCGGCTCCACCGGGCTTAGCCAGTCAAACTACATCGTGCCGGCCGTAATGCAGAAACTGCTGGGCCTCAACGTCAAGGTCATCACGGGCTACGTGGGCACGGCGTCGATCAACAAGGCCCTCGAGCAGGGCGAAGTCAGCGGCCGTGCCGGCGCCTGGTCAAGTTGGATCTCGCGCGCCGGTCATCTGATCAAGGCAGGCAAGATTGTCGCCATCGCCCAGTCGGGTCTGGAGAAGGCGACCGATATCAAGAACGGTTACGGGAAACCGACACCCTTGCTGCTGGATCTGGCCAAGAATGACGACGACCGCGCCATTCTGAAGTTGCTCGCTTCCGATGCCGCCATCGGTCGGAATTTATCGGTGCCGCCAGGCGTGCCGAAAGACCGGGTGAAAGCGTTATGCCGGGCCTTCGACGCGACCATGAAGGACCCTGATTTTCTCGCCACGGCCAAGAAGCGCAAGCTAATCGTTGAACCAAAGACATGCGAATGGCTGAATGAGACAGCACAAGCCATCGTCGCCACACCAAAACCGCTGGTTAAAAGGGCCCGGTCGCTGCTAGGCTGGAAATAACCGCGAAACACATAATGGATGAGAGAGGACAAATGGTAAGAAAACTGATCAAGACGTTCGCCACTTTGGCCGCAATCGCGGTCATCACGGGTTTGGGACAGCCGTCACAGACCGCCAACGCCGGAGAGATGGAGCTGGTGCTGGGAACCGGCAGTACAAAAGGCAAGCTCTTCGCCGCCGGGTCAGCCATCTCCATGGCATCGGTTCTGCAAGGCAATGGCATCAAGGTCTACAACTACGGGACCAAGGGCGGTAAGGACAACATCAAGCGTATCGCCAAGAAAAAACGGGCGATCAATTTCGCGCTGGTGACCGCCAAGGATTTGTCCAAAGCCAAGAGCAAACAGCTCAAGGCCTTTAGCGGCCTGATGGCGCTTGGCAAAGCCAAGGGCGAGACGGTTCTCCTGATCGTCCGCAACAAGGCGCCCAAGAAAGTCGCCAAGGGCGATTACGCCGCGGCCGTTGCCGAGTTCGTCCGCGTGCTGAAAAGCGGTAAATCCGCCAAGATGATCAAGAAGCAATGGTCCGGCTACGCCCCGTCATCGGGCGCCGCCGAATTCAAGGCGGTAGGCGTGAAGCTGCATAAAGCGGCAATCATGTAGATCCATCGCCATGGCAATGAACAGGGGCCCGGCCGGCATGGCTGGGCCCTTTTTTTATCCGGGTGTTTTGCGCCGGGTCTTTTGCGCCGGAACATTGCGGCCGGACGTTGAAATGTTATAGTATAACAATATTGGATTCCCGCTGATCACAAGCCCAGACCCATGAAGCTCTACCGAAATTGCGCCATCGGCGTGCTGTTTAGCGCCGTGGCCATGGCCGCCCCACCGGCAACGGGCAGCGAACGAATCGTCGCCTCTATCAAACCCATCCATTCTCTGGTCGCCGCGATCATGGGCGATACAGGCAAGCCGTTTCTGATCGTAAGCGGCGGCACGTCGCCGCACAGCTACAGTCTCAGGCCATCCGTAGCGAAAAGGATCGGCGCCGCGAAACTCATTTTCTGGATCGGGGACGGTCTGGAATCATCCCTCGCCAAACCGATCCGGGCGCTGGGGAAGAAGGCCCGCATCGTTACCCTGTCCCGATCGCCGGGATTACGGACACTCGGTTTTCGCAAAGGCGGCCTGTTCGACAGGCCCGGGCCGGACGACCATGACAGCCATGCCGCCCATGAGACCGACAATCATTTCTGGCTCGATCCTGCCAACGCGAAGATTTTCACCGGGCAAATTCGCGACGCGCTGATCACGGCGGGTCCGGACAATGCAGCCCGATACAGCGCCAATGCACGGGCGCTCGTTAAAAAAATCGATGCTCTAGCGGCGGATATCCATAACCGCCTTCAGCCCGTCAAAGGCCGGCCGTTTATCGTCTTCCACGATGCCTATCATTATTTTGAGAAACGCTTTGGCCTGCCGGCCGCGGGCGCCATCGCCGTCAGCCCCGATCGAAAGCCGGGGGTCCGGCGGCTCTCCGTCATGCGCCGTAAAATAGATCGATCAGGCGCTATCTGTGTGTTCGCCGAGCCACAATTCACGCCGAAGCTGGTGCGCATCGTCACCAGGGGAACGAATGCGCGGACCGCCACCCTCGATCCCATCGGCGCCGATCTGCCGGCCGGGCCGGACCTCTATGTCACGCTGATGAGAAACATGGCCACCGCGTTCGCCAACTGCCTGGGTGCTGCCGCCTCGCCCCCCTGACCCGTCAGTCGCTCACCGCTTCGCGCATGGTGACGAATTCTTCCGCGGCGGTGGGGTGAATGCCGACGGTGGCGTCGAAATGGTCCTTGGTGGCGCCGGCCTTGAGGGCGACACCCATGCCCTGGATGAGCTCCCCCGCATCGGGGCCCACCATGTGGCATCCGACAACCCGGTCAGATGCCTTATCGACGATCAGCTTCATGAGCGTTTGTTCGTCGCGGCCGGTCAGGGTGTGCTTCATGGGCTTGAAGGTGGAGCGGTAGATGGTGACGCCGGAATAGGCCTCACGGGCCTCCTCCTCGGTCAGACCGACGGTGCCGATATTAGGATGGCTGAACACGGCGGTGGGAATATCGGCGTAATCCATGCTGAGAGTCTTGCCGTCGAACAGATTGGCGGACAGCACCATGGCCTCGGATATGGCCACCGGGGTGAGCTGATAGCGGTCGATTACATCGCCCAGCGCGTAAATATTGGGCACGCTGGTCTGAAAATGATCGTCCACCACGATGGAGCCATCGCGCTTCATCTCCACGCCGATTTCCTCCAGCCCGATAGTCCGGGTGTTGGGCACCCGGCCGGTGGCATACATCACCGCATCGGCTTCCAGGGTCTCGCCATCTTCGAGGGTCGCGATCAGGCCGCTATCGGTTTTTTCGAGGCTGGCAATGTTCGCGTTAAAACGCAGGTCGACACCCTGCTTCTTCATCTCCCCGGCGAGATGGGTGCGAAGGTCACTGTCGAACCCGCGCAGGAACATGTCGCCGCGATAGAGCTGGGTCACATGGGCGCCGTAGCCATGCAGAATCCCGGCGAATTCCACCGCGATATAGCCGCCACCGACGATGATCACCTTCTTGGGCAGATCCTCGAGGAAGAACGCCTCATTCGAGGTGATGGCATGCTCCTTGCCGGGAAAATCGGGCACGCTGGGCCAGCCGCCGGTGGCCACCAGGATCTTGTCGGCTGTGATGGTCTCGCCGCCCACCTCGATGGTATGGGCATCCTTCAGGGTGGCGCGGGCTTCATGGATGGTGACGTTGTTGGAATCCAGGATGCGGCGATAGATGCCGTTAAGCCGCAGGATCTCGCGGTTCTTGTTGTCGATCAGCCGTTTCCAGTCCAGCGTCGCCGGACCCACATCCCAGCCATAGGCGGCGGCATCCTCGAAATCCCCGGAATAATGCGAACCATAGGAAAACAGCTTCTTGGGCACACAGCCCACGTTGACGCAGGTACCGCCAAGATAGCGTTCCTCGGCCACCCCTACCCGCGCGCCATAGGACGCGCTCATGCGGGCACAGCGCACCCCGCCGGACCCGGCGCCAATCACATAAAAATCGAAATCATACTCAGCCATGTTGTTTTCCATTCACTGTGCCGGCGCTTCATCCGGAGCGCGGTTCGGGGTGCCGGTAATATAGGACGGGATGAGATCGCTGTTAACCGCAGCGGCCGAGAAAGCTAATTTTCAGCCTTCTTCCCTTCAAGCTGATCCACGTGGCGCTTGCCGGCGAAGTGGGACCACAGCCAGAACAGCAATCCCAGAACGGCACCGCCGGCGATGGTGACCTGCAGCCCGAGATAGGATGCGATCCAGCCCATGGCAAGAGCGCCGATCGCCGGTGTTCCCCAATTGAGAAGAATAAAGAAGCTCACGGCCCGCGCCCGCATCTCGGGCGCCGCCGCGTTCTGCATCAGGGACTGCGCCGCCGTGCCGGTTATCAGCATGCAATAGCCGTACAGAAACAGCAGCGGTACGGCGAGCACGATACTGTCGGTAAGCGTAAACAGGAAAAGCACGGCGGCGAGCAACGCAAAGGACCCGGTGGTAAGGCGCACCAGACCCTCGGTCCGGCCCCGGCGCGCCAGCCACAGCGAACTGACCATGGCGCCGGCGCCGATGGACGACAAAATGACCGCCAGACCCTCGGCGGTGAGGCCAAATATGAGATCGGCGTAGCCCGGCGCCATCTCCATAAACGGCCGGATGAGGATCCCCGTGGCGCCGAGGATGAGCATCAGGAACCAGATACCGGAATGTCCCCAGACATAGGAGACGCCTTCCCCCATATCCTTGACCAGATCCCAGGAGAGCCTGCCCTCGCCGCCCGCTCCCTTCGAGGGCAGGAAGAACATGGCGATATAAAGCTGGACAAAGGCGAGGGTCGAGATGGCAAACACCAGATCGGCATTAATGACACCGCGTTCCACCAGCACCAGCAGCGGACCGGCGATGCCCGGACCGACGATGCGGCAGGCGTTGAAGGTTGCGGAATTCAGCGCGACGGCGGCCGACAGATCCTTACGGTCGACCAGCGCGTTGACCAGGGCGAGGCGCGGCGGGGTGGACATGGCTTCGATGATGCCGTGACAGATGGTCAGCCCCAGCACCAGCCAGATATCGATCACATCAAGGAAGATCAGGACCGTAAAGGCGATGCCCACAAGGGTGTAGCAAAGCTGCATGACCTTGATGACCCGGACATAGCCCATGCGGTCGGAGATGGCGCCTGCGAAAATCGACAGCACCACCATGGGAAAGACGTCGGCAAAGGCCATGACGCCGAGCCAGAACGTCGAATTGGTAAGGTGCCAGGTAAGCCACAATACGGCCGTCCGGTATACCCACCGCCCGGTGGTGGAAATACCGTTGGCGGCCCAAAACAGGCGATAATGCGGGTTCGACAGGGCCTGACCGATCCCGCCGAGAATGGTGGAGGTGTTCATTGGTGGCGGAGTATGCCACGGCCCGCTCCGCGCTGACGAGGGTCAGGACCGGATTTTAATCCGGCTCATGCTTACCGGTGGGCCGTCTTGGACTTCCGGGCAAAGATCCCGAGACCGGCTGCCCGATCCGTGGCTTCGGCAATTTCATCCGCGGACATTTTTTGTGCCAGACCGTCCCGCAACATAACCGCTTCATTCAGATTTTCGCCGTCGGGCAGATTGGCGATGGCGAGGCTGGCCCACATATGGGCTTCGGTATAGTCGCGCAGGACGCCCTTGCCCTCCGCGTAGAGCGCCGCCAGAGACAATTGCGCCTGGCCGGAGCCCTGAAGCGCGGCCATCTGGAACCAGGTTGCCGCCATGGCCCGGTTTACCGAAACGCCGGTGCCGCTGAGATGGATCAGACCGAGGACGGTCTGCGCCTTGGGATCGCCCTGATCGGCGGCCCGTTTGTACCACTGACGGGCCTTGCCGGCATCGCGGTTGACTCCATAACCCAGCAAATATTGCGAGCCCAGGAGAAGCTGTGCATCGACGATGCCTTTGTCGCCGGCCTGCTTGAGCGCGCTGTTTGGCGCGCCTTCCGCGGCCATTGCCCCGTTAACCAAGAAGAGGGAAATAACCCCCGCTGCGAACATCCGTACCATCCCGAAATGCCTCCGTTTAATATTTCAGAAAGCATAGCACAGTCTAAAATTAAGTGTTGAAAAACATATAGTTAATGACGTTTATGCCTCATCGTTAAGAGCACCTTAACCCTCTAACGAAAGGATCCATAAAGACATTTCCCAGCGGCCCCGCAGGGTTAATTACCGAAAAAACTTTCCTAAAATGCCGTCTATTTATGGTCTCACCGGCAAGATTTTTGCCAGATCTTGCAAGACATCGGCCACTGTCCGGTCGGGATCGATCTCCTCGCGGCGTTCGCTGGCCAGCGGCGAGGCGTTGAGCAGCCGAAACAGATCGGCGGCGCCCTGGTGGATCTGCGGCGTCAGCCCGATGGCCGCGAAGGTCTCCGCGACCTGCTCCATCTCGCCGATATAGCGCCCCGACAGGCTGGGCAGCCGCAATATGGCGCCATCCAGCTTCTCGGCGGTTCCCGCCTGGCTGCCGGGAAGCCGCTCGCGCAGGAACTCCGTACAACCATAATGCTCGGCTGCCAGCATGACCGAGGTGTAGAGCGCGAACGCGCCCTTATTATAAGCGCCGTTACAGATCTTGATGGCCGACCCCTGACCGATGTCAGGGCCGATCCGCTCGATACGCACTCCCCTGTCATGCAGTTCATCGAGCAGAGAGGCATGGGGACCCGACGTGCAGAATTGCGGGTAATTCTCCCGCCGGGTGGGGGCGCCGCCGATGATCCCCACATCCACAAAGCGCCCGCCGGCGCCTTCGATTATGGCGTTGAGCCGCTCCGCCGTGGCCGGCGAGGTTGCGTTGCAGTCGGCAAAGATCGATTCCTCACCGGTCTCCTTCATGGCGGCGGCAACCGCCTCGGCGATTTCGTCGGCCTTGGCCGGATCGAGAATGGACAGGATCAGATCGGCCTCGCGCACCAGCGCCACCATGTCCGGCACGTCGCGAAAGCCGGCCTCTTCCGCCTTGCGCCGGGTGAAGTCAGAGCGGCCGGCGAGACAGGTAAGGACGTCGTAGCCGGATTTTTTCAGACAGGCGCCCACCGCACCGCCCATATTCCCGGGGCTCAGAATCGCAATTGTCGAAAATGCCATGCGGGTCTCCCAATTCTTTATGGCTGTCCTTCCGTAACGGAAGGCATTAGGATTTTTAATCTAGTCCGGGACATTGCGCACGCCCTTAGAGGAAATGGAGATACTGGTATGTCTCAATCGATCGAACCGGCCACCGGCCCCGCCGTCTGGAAAGGCAGCGATTTTGCCCGGAACGACGAATGGATCCTCCCTTTGTCATCCCAGGATCTGGACGAGTTGGATGCCGCGCTGGCCGCCATCCAGGCCACGGGCAAGCCGGTTCAGGACATTCATGCCGCCGACTTCCCGCTGCCCACCCTCGGCAAGAAACTCAATACTCTGGCCGACGCGCTGGAGTCCGGCCGCGGCTTTGGCGTGGTGCGCGGCGTTCCCGTCGGGAAATACAGCGAAGACGCCCTCAAGATCGTCAGCTGGGGCCTGTGTTGCCAATTCGGCACCGGCATTCCGCAGAGCCGTCAGGGTGACTGGATCAACCATGTGATCGATGTCAGCGACGTCACCGAGACCGCCAAGCCGGATCTTCAGCACATCATCAAACGGGGACAATTGCGCACCAACCATGCCGGCGGTGAGCTGGATTTTCACACCGACACCACCGACATCTTCGCCCTCTTCTGCCTGCGCAACGCCAAGTCCGGCGGGACAAGCCGGCTGGCCAGCGTGGCCACGCTGCACAACATGATCCTGGACGAAAAACCCGACTACGCGAAGGCGCTCTATGACGGTTATTTTTACATGTCGCAATCGGTGGACAATGAAGGCGGGGCGCCCCGGGTGTCGGCGAACCGCGTCCCGGTCTTCACCCGGAAAGGCAAGACGGTCCAGGGCTATTACATCTCGCAGGTGGTCCAGCGCGCCATGGATCAGGGCGGCGTCA
Organism: Rhodospirillaceae bacterium; assembly: GCA_018660305.1. The sequence goes on along the minus strand of JABJKO010000103.1, from coordinate 4,638 downwards.
CTTATAACCCCGTCGAGGACGATGCCCGCGAGGAAATCCAGCGCGCCGCCAACGCGCCGGGCGTGGCCCACGAATTCCTGCTGGAGCCCGGCGATCTGCTGGTCGCCAACAACCGCGCCGTGCTCCATGCCCGCTACGATTACGAGGACCATGCGGAACTGGACCGCCGCCGCCACATGTTCCGCCTTTGGATGGCCACCACCCCGGAAATGCTAACCAAGACCTTCAGCGCGCCTTCAGACCGGTTCTCGTAGGCTGACGTGTTCCCGTTCGCGAAGATCAATTTTTTTCGTGGCAAATAGCGGAGAGCACTTTGATTTCTCTGCTTTCACAAATTAAAGGGGGTCACCCCCATACGTTGATGATTTTATTTTTTAGAGTCGTTAATGTAGCGATAAATATCCGACTCACATCAGATTTGTCTCGCGATGAGAAAACAAATGGCCCTCGATTTTGCGAAGCTCGGAAGTAGGAACGGAAAAGAACCGATAATTGAGCCTCGGCAAGTCTTTTCCACACTACCAAACAAGGACCCGAGGTTTAAATTCTTACACGATGTTCAAGGCTCTGTGATGGAAGCCTGGTTCAACAGAAGAAATGAAAAAGACCTTGTTCTGAAAATGAATACCGGTAGCGGTAAAACCTTAACCGGCCTTATCATACTACAAAGCTCAATAAATGAGGGGCAAGGTCCTGCTGTCTACGTCGCACCAGACAAATTCTTAGTTGATCAAGTTATCAAGGAATCGAAATATCTTGGAGTTAACTGCACCGAAGATCCGCACAGCCCCGATTTCAACAACCTCAATTCTATATTAGTCATCAATGCATACCGGCTTTTTAATGGGCTCTCCGTATTTGGAGTAGGTGACAATGGCAAAAAAATTGAAATCGGCAGCGTAATAATTGACGATGTACACGCGTGCCTAAATTCCATCAGGGACCAATTTTCGATCAAGCTCAGTGCGAACCATCCTGCTTACCAGACTTTGTTTGACAGGTTTAAGCCAGACCTTGAGAAACAATCAGCGATAAAAGTTCTGGACGTTCAGGAACATGACCCGCAAACCGTCATGTCTGTTCCATACTGGACGTGGCAGGACCATCACCTTGAAATCGCAAAAGACTTGCATTTACATCGAGATACTGACGCTCTGCGATTTACGTGGCCCTTGGTATCCGGCGTCTTAAACAATTGCAATTGTGCGATTGGTCGTGGGTACATTGAAATTGCGCCACGTTGTTTGCCCACAGACACAATTCCCAGCTTCTGCGAAGCCAACCGACGAATTTATATGACTGCGACGCTTGCAGACGACAGCGTTTTGGTAACCGACTTACAAGCAAACCCGGATTCTGTTTCGAAGCCTATTACACCCGGCAGTGCTAGCGACATCGGAGATCGTATGATCCTAGCGCCCCAAGAAATTAACCCGGATACAACAGATGAAGAAATTCGACAGTTCGTAGCGAATATCTCCAAGCACCGAAATGTAGTGGTAATAGTTCCATCATTTGCACGTGGCGAATTATGGAAAAAGTATGCTGATCAAACTCTATCATCCGACGCGATAGTTGACGGGGTCTCGAAACTAAAAGAAGGCAAACATATAGGCTTAACTGTGCTGATCAGACGCTATGATGGGATCGACTTACCCGATGAAGCGTGCCGTCTATTGGTGATTGACGGTTTGCCGGAAGTTCGAAATTTGCTGGATCAGATCGAAGCGAATCAACTCGCTGATACGGACATAGAACTCTCCCGACACATTCAGCGTATCGAACAAGGCATGGGACGTGGAGTACGATCAAATGATGACTACTGTGTCGTCCTGCTAGTTGGTTCTCGATTAGTTCAGCGACTGAATAGTGTTCGAGCACGAACAAAATTTACTCCAGGAACACTGGCCCAAATCGATCTTTCGAAAGATGTTACTGATCAGGTTTCTGGACAATCTTTGGATGAATTGAATGAAGTAATAGAACTTTGCCTAAATCAAGACCCCGAATGGGTAGCTACTAGCAAGACAGCTGTTGTTGGCGCAAAATTTGAAAACGAAGTCGTCCTGAACTCAATTGCCGTAGTGCAGCGTCAGGCGTTTGATCTCATGAGGAAGCAGCAAGTTAAGAGGGCTGCCGAGGCGATTCAGGGTGCTATCAACAGTTGTGATGACGAGCGGACGAGAGGTTGGCTCAAGTTGCAGTTGGCCGAAATCATTCATAAGTCCGACGCACAACAATCGCAGGAAATTTTACTTTCAGCGTTCACAGATAATCAAAGGATAATTAGACCCATCGATGGCATTACATACTCAAAATTGGGAGCCCCTACCTCAACACAAGCAGGACTAGTTGTAGATTACTGTAAGCCAAAGTTTCTAGAAGCGAATCCAATGATTTTATGGCTAAATTCGTTGTTGTCAGAATTGATCTTCCAACCCAATACTGCGAATAAATTTGAAGAAACACTAAAAATTCTAGGTCAATTTTTAGGTTTTGGTTCTCAAAGACCAGAATCGGAATTTGGCCAAGGGCCAGATAACCTATACTCAATTGGAAACCTGAACTACCTCGTGATCGAGTGCAAGAATGGCGCGGAAAATGCGTTAGTAAGTAAAAACTATTGTAATCAGCTGTCAGGTTCGATGAATTGGTTTGAAGCAAATTATGATGCGACTTGCAGTGCCACCCCAGTAATGATCCATCCGTCATGCAAAGTTTCAAAGCAAGCTAACCCGCCCTCGGGAATGAGAATAATAAACGAAGACAAATTGCGTGATCTTCGCAACGCCGTAAATCATTTCGGAAAGACCATCGCCATGGATAGCGGATTTCTCGACGGAGGTTTCGTCGAGGACCGTCTGCACAATTTTAATCTTAACTCCGAAGATTTCATCGAGAACTTCACGGTCGAATTTGTAAGTGAGTAACATCGGCCAACCACCAATTGCCGACTCACTAGCGGCTGCGGCGGCGATCTGCTGGTTGCCAATAACCGCGCCGTCCTCCATGCCCGCTACGATTACGAGGACCATGCGGAACTGGACCGCCGCCGCCACATGTTCCGCCTGTGGATGGCCACCACTCCGGAAATGCTGACCAAGACCTTCAGCGCGCCTTCAGACCGGTTTTCGTAAAGGCCGAGGTTTGTTATTGTCGGCTACGGTCGAGACAAATCTTCGGCAAAACACCGCACCAATTCAAAAATTTATAAGGGGAGATAATCCGTATGGGCGAAATACCGGAGGTTCTTAATCAGCACATTCTGGAAGCCTATCCGGACAATGTTTGCCTGGTGGCGACCAACCAGCCGGACGGCTATAGCCAGGTGTCGCCGCGGGGCAGCGTGCATGTGGTCGATCAGGACACGTTGGGATATTGGGACCGCGGCGCCGGGACCACCCATGAAACCGTGCAGACCGGTACCAAGGTCACCGTTTTCTTCCGCAACGGCGCGCTCGGCGGTGGCGGCAAAGGACTCCTGCCGGCCGGTGGGATCGCCCGCTTTTACGGCGTTGCCGAAGTCCATGCAGAGGACGACGAAATACGCGAAAAAGTGTGGAACGGGATGATCGAAGTGGAGCGGGAGAAGGATCCGGACAAGACCGGCCGCGCCGTCCTCGTCCGCCTCGAAAAGGCCCAGCAGCTCAACCACAAACCACTGTCCGACGTCGGATAGAAACCACCCGATGGAGACGCTGGCCCGCCTCGCGGGCGGCGCTCCATTCGGGTCATTCGAGGGGCCATTTGAGGGGTTGTAGGGGTAAGCCCGCGTCTCTGAAATTTGGCGAATTTCCGGTATTTTCCAGGTGAATTGTGGGTTTTTTAACCCGCAACCACTGTAATTCAGGCTGGCGAGGCGCCCCCTGACAGGACGGGGCCGCGAACCGCGAGCGTGAGCCGATTTGAAGGCCTCCATCCTCCTCCTCCAGACCAATCTGCGCGCCCATTCCCGGATGGCGGCGGGCTCCCTTGTGGCCGTCCTCTGCCTGGTGTCGCTGGCCATGGCGATCTATCTGTCCGGCCTGCGCGATGACCGGGCGGCCGGGCGCACCGAACAGGGCGCAACACACGGCCGCGATACACCGGCTGAAAGTGCTGCCGAAAACCCCACCGAAAGCCCGGGACCGGTCGCTCAAGCCGCCAACGTGCCGGCCCTCCTGTCGGAAACGGACGCCGCCCATTATCGCCTGATATTTTCATTGCAGAAGCAGGGCGATTTCGCGGCCGCCAGGGCCTTCATCTCCCGGCTCGACGACACCCTGCTCATGGGCCATGTAGAGGCACAGCGCCTCCAGCATACGGCGCGGCCCAAGACCGCCGAGTTGAAGCATTGGCTGCTTGAATATGCCGACCATCCCGACGCCCTATGGATCCATCGTCTTGTGAAAAGGCGCCTGCCCCGAAAGCTTCGCAAATCCATCAAATCCCTGCCCCGGCAAACCGGCCTGGCCGTGGTGCCGGCACCGCCACCGCCCTATGTGTCGAAAAAGAATTTGACCCGCAAGCAGCGGCGGCGGGTATCGCGTATCAAACGGGCCATCCGTATCTGGCTGCGGCGCGGCAAGATCCGCCAGACCGAGCGACTTCTCCGGCGGGGCTACGTCATCCATTTGCTGGACCGCTATGAGATGGACG
>JABJKO010000349.1 GCA_018660305.1 Rhodospirillaceae bacterium | reverse complement strand
GGATGATGGGGATGACGGCCTTGCCTTCTTCCACATATTCGCCTTCCTGCAGGGTGACACGCCCGACGGTTCCGGCGGCCGGCGCCACCACGCGGGTGCGCCTGAGATTGAGCGCCGCCCGGTCGCGCTTGGTGACCGCCTCGCGATACAGCGGGTGCCGCTCCACCGGCAGATCGTCCTTGCCGCCGAGTTGCGCCAGGACACGCTGGATTTTCTGGTTGATGGTGCGTGACGCCTGGCGTGCCTTGGTCAGATTGCGTTCCGCCTCGTCATGTTTGGCACGGGACGCGATGCCGCGGGCCGACAGTTTTCTCTGGCGCTCATAAACCCGGCTGTAATAGCTGATTTCCTGTCTGGCATCGGCGCGCTCGGCCTGCGCTTCCCGGTATTCCGCCCGCAAGGCGGCGATGGTATTGCGAATGCCGGCAATCTCGGCTTCCGCCGTGGCGACATCGATGTAATAGGGTTCGGGATCCAGCTGGAACAGGATATCGCCTGGCTTGACCATATCGTTTTCCTTCACCGGTACGCGGATGGCGCGGCCATCGATATCGGCGCTGACCGCCAGATGATGCGCTTTGACATAGGCGTTTTCGGTGGTGACATAGCGGGTGCTTTTGACCCACAGATGACCGCCGAGGATGATGGCGGCGAGGGGCACGATCACCAGTAAAAACAGACGCAGGATTTTTCGGGTCTTGCGCATGGCTCAGCTCTCCGAGTCCCCGCCGTTTAGCATGGCTGTCAGGTTCGATTTGACGTGCAACAGGGAATGTTCCAGCTGCTTGGCGCTGTCTTTTTCAAGCCCGGCAAGGGCGGCACCCAGAACGTCATCGGCCAGCGTATACATTTCGGTTAGTACCGGCTGGGCGCGCGGCGTCAGAAAAATCCGCTTAGTGCGGGCGTCGTTTTCATCGGCCCGGCGTTCCACCCAGTTATTGGCCTGCAGCCGGTCGATGAGCCGGCCGAGAGTCGGTTTTTCGATTTCCAGTTGGGCGGCCAGCTCTGTCTGGGTGCAGCCTTCGTTGCGGCTGATGCGCGCCAGCACCCGCCACTGGGCCCGGGTCAGCCCCAGCGGCTCCACCCGCCGGTCATAGACCGTGCGCAGCATGCGCGAGACATCGCCGATGATAAACCCGACATTTTCGGGCGGGCCCCGGTCGCTCATATGTCGTTCCCCAGACAGTTTTTAGATAAGCTAGCTTATAATTGCTTAGCTAATAATTAGTTAGCTTACTAAATTGTGTCTGTACAGGGAAATCCGCTGTTTCACACATATGTGACGTGCTCTGCGGCAGGGCTTGCTCCCGGTCAATTCCCGCAAACGCAGTTGTCATCCCAGCCCTAAGCCGGGATCCAGGAGCAACTGAAGACTGGTTCCCGGCTCACGCTACGCTTGGCCGGGATAACACCGAGTGGAATCGGGACAGGCCGACCCTATTGCTAAAACCCGCCACCCTTCCCAACCGCGCCAATTCAGGCAATTCTGCTGCCAAACCACACAGGGAGCGTTGCACATGTCCACTTATCCATTGCCCGATATTTCGCTCGACGGAAGGGTCGTCATTGTGACCGGCGGGGACACCGGTCTTGGCCGGTCCATGGCGCTGGCCCTTGCCAATTGCGGCGCCTCGCTGGTGATCGCGTCGGTCAATGAGGAGGGGTGCGAGCGCACCGCCGCGGAAATCAGGGACACCCATGGCGACAAGCGGGCCCTGGGCGTTGTCACCGACATTACCCAGCTCGGCCAGTGCCGCCGGCTGGTGGCACGCACGCTGGAGAACTACGACCGGCTGGACGTGCTGTTCAATAACGCACGGCGTCTCATGCGCGGGCCGGGCCTGCCGCCGGAGGGCAATTCGCTGCCGTTCTATCAGACCGACCCGGAGATCTATGGCCAGACCATCGCTGTCAACGTGACCGGCACGTTCTATATGGCGCGCGCCGCCGTGGAGCATTTCCGCGAGAGCCGCAGCGGCAAGATCGTCAATATCTCCACCTCGCGGCGCAATTTCTCCGGGCCCCGTAATTCGCCCTATGGCGTGACCAAGGCGGCGGTGGAATCCCAGACATTGATCTGGGCCCGCGATCTCGACGGCACCGATGTGTCGGTCAATTCCCTGCTGCCCGGCGGCGCGTCCGACACCGACCCCAACCGCCCCAAGAAAGAAGGCCAGGTGCTGCTGCCCGTCGATATCATGGATCCGCTGGCGGTGTGGCTGGCCTCGGACCAGTCCGACGGCGCCAACGGCTGCCGCTTCGTCGGTAAGCTATGGAACCCCGATCTGCCCCCCTCCGAGGCCGCCAACGGGGCCCGGGAGGAACCGATTTTTGCCGATCAGGTTGAGCCTCAACTGTCGTAACCCGGGTTCACCCGATCCAGCATTGTCAGCAGTGACGGCCAGCCGCTGGGGCGTTCCTTGGTCACGTTGGCGTCGGATTCGAACTGTTGCGCCGTGTGTTCCAGCAGATTGTCCGACAGCTCGATGATCTTGCCGCCGGCCTGCATGATGGCGAGCTGGGTCTTGCAGGCCTTTTCCATGGCGTACATTTCCTTGAAGCCCTGCGCGATGGACGGCGCGCAGACCAGCAGCCCGTGGTTTCTGAGCACCAGGTAGTTCCTGTCGCCGATATCCCGGACCAGCCGGTCACGCTCGTCGAGATCCTGGGCCTTGCCTTCGAAATCGTGATACGCGGTCCGCTTGTGAAACCGCGTCGCCTTCTGGAACCAGGGCTTGAGCCCTTCCTCCATGGTGGAGATGGCCATGCCGGCGACGGTGTGGGTATGGAGCACGCATTTGGCATCGGGCCGGGCCATGTGTATGGCCGAATGGATGACGAAGCCGGCCGGGTTGATGACGTGCTCTGTGTCCTGGACGATGGTGCCGTCCACATCCACCTTCACCAGGCTCGACGCGGTGATCTCGCTGAAATGCATGCCATAGGGGTTGAGCAGAAAATGCTCTTCGGCCACCGGCGCCCGGGCCGAGATATGGGTGGCGAACAGATCGTCCATGCCGAAATGGGCGATCAGCCGGTAACAGGCGGCGAGATCCACCCGCATCTCCCATTCCGCGTCGCTCATGGGCGCGTTCACATCGGATAGTTTGGTAATGACCGGGCTTGCACACATATTCCTGCCTCCTGTTGGGTTTTCCCGACTCTAGGAGCGTCGCCCCATAGCGTCAATTCGCGCACCATCGCGTCATAGACGGTCGAGGCGCTTTTCCCTATCCTTTTTGAGTTCCACAAGCTCCTCGTTGGAAAAGAGGCGACGATGGCACAAGACAGGGAAGATACCGGCTCTTCAAAGGATTTCGCGCTCCTGAGCCAGACCGCGCACGGCACCGATATGGGCAATCTGCTACGCCAGTTCTGGCAGCCGGTGGCGCTGTCCGCGCAGGCCGAACCGGGCAAGGCGGTGGCGATCAGGATGTTTGGCGAGGAACTCGCCTTTTATCGCGGCGAAGGTGGCGAGGCACATCTGGTGGCGAACCAATGTGCCCATCGATGCACCAGCCTTCACACCGGCTGGGTCGAGGGTGATGATATCCGCTGCGTGTATCACGGCTGGAAGTATGACGGCACCGGGCAATGCAGGGAGATCCCGTCGGAATCCGATGACCTTGCGGCGACGGTCCGGATCGCCGGCTATCCGGTACACGAATATGGCGGGCTGGTGTTTGCTTATCTGGGAGAAGGGGACGCGCCGGCCTTCGATCTGCCGCGCAAGGATTGTTTCGAGGAATCCGGCCGGCTGCTCTTCGCACGCCAGCAATTCTGGCCCTGCCATTGGCTGCAGCAGGTGGAAAATTCTCTCGATGCACTGCATGTCAGTTTCGTTCATCAGAAGGGCAAGATCGGCCATTTCGGCGAAGCGGTTACGCCGGCGATCCCTGACCTGGATTATTTCGAAACCGATGCCGGCATTCGTCAGGTGGCGACGCGCTCAGCCAATAATGTGCGGGTCAGCGACTGGACCTTCCCCAACAACAATCACATCCTGATTCCCAGTGCATTTCGCGATGGCCCCTGGGTCGATCTGGGTATCTGGATTGTCCCGGTGGATGACGAGATGACATCGCGTTTTCAGCTTTACGCGGTGCCCTCGGTCTCGCCCGAAGCTGATCAGCGCATGCGCGATCACTTTGACGCGTATCGGTCCTATACGCCCATCGACCATCATGGCGAATTGCTCCACGACCAGATTTTCCCGGAGGAAGTATTCCTTGAGCTGACCAATGCGCAGGATTACGTGGCCGCGGTGGGACAAGGCAAAATTGTCAATCGGTCGCAGGAACGTCTGGTCAAATCGGATCTCGGGGTGGCCCTGGTGCGCCGGCTGCTGTTCCGCGAAATGGCAGCAAGGCGATCAGGAAAAGAGCCAAAAACCTGGACCCGTCTGACCGAGGAAATCGAGCTTCAGACCGAAGAAGTCCAGAAATCGTTGCAGGTCTGAAGAGGTGGACAGACTGACCGGCAAGGTGGCGATTGTCTTTGGCGCCGGGCCAAATATCGGCGGCACTATCGCCCATTTTCTCGCCCGTGAAAGTGCTTCTGTCGTCGTGTGTGATTTGGATGAGGCGGCGGCCAACGAGACGGTGGCGTTTCTTGAAGCCAAGGGTCTGACCGCCAGCGCGCTGCAGGGCGATGCCGCCCATGAAGGCGACGTGGCGCGGGCCGTCGCCGAAACCACCGACCGCTATGGCGTCCCCGATATCATCGTCAACATGGCGGGCACCATTCACTGGAGCTCGGTGGTGGATATGGAGCTGGAGGGCTGGCTCAGCTGTCTCACCAGCTTCCCCACGGCCGCCATGCTGACCACCAAGCATGCGGCACGGGCCATGATCGCGGCGAACAAGGGCGGCAGCATCATCCATCTGCTGTCGACCGCGGCGCATTTCGGCGAAGCCTCCGGCGCGGCCTATACGGCGGCAAAGGCGGCGGTGCTCAATTTCGCACGCTCCGCGGCCATGGATCTGGCCCATGACGGGATTCGGGTGAACACCATCTCGCCCTGTGCCATGGAGCATAATCTCTGGTCCAAGATGAGCGACGAAATCTTCGATCCCGATTTCAAACGGCCCGACCGGCGGTCGTTCTATTCGCGCGACGATTATCTGAAAATGATCCCGCTGGAGCGGTTTCCCCGGGCGTCCGATCTGGCCTGGGCGGCGGTTTTCCTGGCCTCGGACGAATCCAGCTTCATGACCGGCGCCGATATTCCGGTGGATGGCGGGCTGCGGCACAAATACCCCACCTGGATTCCAGGCGATTCCACCGGTGTGAACATTAAGGATTATGCCAGCCGCATAAAACGCACGAAGTACGGCGAGGAAACCGACGACCTGCTCTAAATCTCGTCGGACTTGATCACCAGCATTTTTTCCACCTGCATGTCGCGCAGTGTGTGGGGAATGCCGCCGACGCCCAGGCCGGAGACATTGAGCCCGGCAAACGGCATCCAGTCGACGCGGAAGGCGGTGTGGTCATTGACCATGACGGCGCTGGCATTGAACCGCTTGAAGCTCCTGAGCGCGGTATCGATGTCCCTGGTGAAAAGCGCGGCCTGGAACGAGAACGGTACATCGTTGGCGCGCGCGATGGCCTCGTCCAAATTCTTGCACGGATAGACACAGAGAACCGGTCCGAAGATTTCCTGCTGTGAGACGCGCACGTCCGCGGGTGGATCATAGATCACGGTTGGGGCATAGCAATAGTCTGACACGGTGGTGCCGCCACAGAGGATCTCGCCGCCGGCGGATTTGGCCTCCTGCACCCATTCGTCCACCCGGGTTATTTCACCGGGTCGGATCAGCGGGCCCACTTCCGTTTTGGCATCGGTGGCCGCGCCAACCACCAGCTTCTGTGCGCCTTCGGCGAGTTTTGTTGCGAAGTCGCGCGCCATGGCCTCAGGCACGAAGATGCGCTGGACCGACACGCAGACCTGACCGGCATGATAAAACCCGCCCTTGAGGATGGAGGCGAGCGCCAGCGCCTGATCGGAATCTTCGGCGAGGATGACCGGGGCGGCGCCACCATGTTCCAGGGCGCAGCGCGTGCCGGGGCTGAGCTTGGAGCGCAGATACCAGCCCACCTTGGCGCTGCCGATGAAGCTGAAAAAGGCGATCCGGTCATCGGTGACCAGGGCTTCGGCGTCTTCGCGGTTGGGCAGGATCAGCGGTTGGCACCACTCATTGGGAAGCCCGGCTTCGCGCAATATATCCACGAATCGCAGGCAGGAAAGCGGCGTATCATCGGCCGGTTTGACGATCACCGGGCAGCCTGCCGCCACCGCCGGACCCACCTGATGGACGATCAGGTTGAGCGGGTGGTTGAAGGCGCTCACGGCCACCACCGGCCCGATGGGGGCATTCTGGGTGAAGGCGAGGCGGTTTGCCGACCCCGCATCCACATTCATGGGATGGACGGTGCCCGGTTCGGTGCGCAGGCACTCGACACAGGTCTGCAGGCTGACCGCCGCCCGTCTGGCCTCGACACGCGCGTCGGCCAAAGGCTTGCCGCCTTCCCGTGCGATGCCCATGGCGAGGTCTTCCAGAGTCGACCGCATGATCGCGACGGCTTGCTCCAGGATTTCGATGCGCCTGGGCAGCGGCAGCCACGAATCGCGGTCGGCATAGAGGGAGGCCGCACTCGCCAAAGCCTTTTCCACATTTTCGCTACCGTGGGTATCGATGGTTTCGATAATGGACCCGTCATACGGGTTGAGGACCGCAAGTTCGCCCCCTTTTGATTTTTTAGCCATGGTTCCTCGATGAATCAGGCGGCGTCGGAGTCGGATTGGCCGAGTTTCTGGCCCTGCACCGCATCGGGATATATCCGGTCCAGCGGCACCGACCGGCCGGAATCCGTCATGATCCGCGCGTGATAGCGGCGCAGCAGGCGGGGCCTGCGCACGCCGCAGGAATGGGAAATGACTTCCACTTCATGGACCATGTTATGCACATAGTTATTAACGCGTTCTGCCTTGTCGGTGGGATCAAGACCTCGCTGCAGCCGTGGGTCGTGGGTCGTGACCCCGGTGGGACAGGTATTCTTGTTGCATTGCAGGGCCTGGATGCAGCCCAGGGCAAACATGAAGCCCCGCGCCGAGACGATAAAATCCGCGCCCACACAGAGTGCCCAGGCGACATCGATGGGATTGACCAGCTTGCCCGAGGCGATGATTTTTATGCGGTCCTTGAGTTCGTACTGGACAAGCATGTCCACCACCAGCGGCAGGCTGTCCCATATGGGCAGGCCCACATTGTCGATCAGGCTCATGGGGGCGGCGCCGGTGCCGCCGTCGCCGCTGTCGACGGTGATGAAGTCGGGTGCCGACTCGATGCCGCGGCTGTGGATCTCCTTGCACAGGGTGTCGATCCAGCCATAGGCGCCGATGACGGCCTTGAAGCCCACTGGCTTGCCGGTGACCTTGCGTATGCGCGCGATCATGTCCAGCAGATCGCTTACGGAATCCACCTCCGGATGACGGTTGGGGCTGATTGAATCCTGACCCACGGGGATCCCCCGTGCTTCGGCGATTTCCGGCGTTACCTTTTCACCCGGCAGGATACCGCCCTTGCCCGGCTTGGCGCCCTGGCTCAGCTTGATCTCGAACATCCTGACCTGGTCGTGCGAAGCGATGTCGCGCAGCTTCTCGTCGCTCAGATTTCCCGCCTCATCGCGCACGCCGTATTTGGCGGTGCCGATCTGAAAGACGATATCGGCGCCCCCTTCGAGATGGAACTTCGACAGAGCCCCTTCGCCGGTATTCATCCAGCAGCCCGCCATGCGCGCGCCGTTGGACAGCGCCTGGATGGCCGGTCTGGAAATGGCGCCATAGCTCATGCCCGAGATGTTGAACAGGCTTTGCGCGGTAAAGGGTTTCTCGCAGCCTTCGCCAATGGTCATGGTGCTGATGGGCGCGGCGTCGCCCTCGAGGGTGGGAAACGGGCAATTGACGAAAATGATGGTCCCGACCGGGCGTAAATCGCGGGTCGATCCAAAGGCCACCGTGTTGTCTTCGCCCTTGGCCGCCCGATAGACCCAGCTGCGCTGTTCACGGTTGAACGGCATTTCCTCGCGGTCCATGGCGAAGAAATACTGGCGGAAGAACGTCCCCATATGTTCGAAGAAATAACGCAGGCGCCCGATCACCGGGTAATTGCGGCGGATGGCATGTTTTGTCTGGGTGACATCCAGAATGAAAAGAACGGCGATGATCAGGACGCCAATCCCGACGGCGGAGGAGAACAGGATCGCTAATATGGTCAGGATTGTAATAACGAATTCGGGGAGCATGCCGCTCATATGAGCCTCCTGTAATGCATATTTTGCCGCTCTTTTTCAGGCAGGAACGGTGAATCATTTTTCAGGCAGTCGCGCCTAACCCCGCTGGCAAATTTCTTGCCGGTCGCTCCTAACCTAAGCGTTCGTGTTGGGAATTCAACGGAACGGCATCTTCACGAAATCGTCAGACCGCTTTCGACCATTCCCTGGCGGCGCCATTTCTCAGCAACGCACCGGGCAGTGGCGCATCGTCTGACAGAACGTCGCCGTCGGCGTTTCGCAGCATGGCGCCATTGACGATTACCGCCTCGATCCCGGTGGATTCCGATACCAGCCGTTCCTCGCCGCCCGGCAGATCGGTCACGCGCCGCAACTTTCCGGCAGCAATTGTATCCGGATCGAAGATGACCACGTCGGCGGGTCCGCCAACCGCCAGCCGGCCCCGGCCGGTGAGACCAAAGACGTCGGCCGGCAGGGAGGTCAGCTTGCGCACCGCCTCTTCCACCGGCAGCACGCCTTTGTCGCGCACCCAATGACCCAGCAGGTGGGTCGCGAAGCAGGCATCGCAGAGCTGGCTGGTATGGGCGCCGGCATCGGACAGGCCGAGAAGCGTGTCCTTGTGTCCCAGCAGTTCGGCAACCGCCTTTTCGTCGTTATTGGCCAGTGGAATACGGAACCGTGTCTCGAAATCGGATTCGAGCGAAAGATCCAGCGCCACATCCACCGGATCGACACCCCGTTCCCGGGCGATATCCGACAGCGTGCGGTCTTCGAGCGACGGATCGGTGGGGCATTCGCTGACCGCCGTGTTGTTCCAGGCTTCGCGCAGCCGCACGATGGGCCCGGCATCGCTGCCCTGGCCGCTCATCTCCACTCGAAGCGCTTCCCGGAATGACGGGTCGTTGTAGGATTGCCGCTTACCGTCCAGATCCATCTTGCCCAGCGGTTCGAACAGGGTTAGCCGTTCCATGGGGAACGGTTCGTCGAAGCGGAACTCCATGGTCAGTTCGCGGCACGACATCTGCGGATAGATCGGTTTGCCGCCCTCGATCAGTTCGGTGGTCTTGTTCATGTAGTCGCGGTGAAGACCCGGATGGGTGTTGCGCGTCAGCAGCGAACTCCAGTTGAGGTTCTGTCCGGTAGTTTCAGCAAGGGTCACGTAGTGATCGAATTTGATTTCGCCGCCGGCCGATATCTGGACAATCCCGGTGCCGGCATCGCGCAACGCCGATGCCAGGGAGCGCATTTCCTCGAAGCTCGCGAACCGGCTGGGGACCGGTCTGCCCTCAGCGCCCACATGGTTGGGCGATTCCGACGTGGCGAAACCCAGCGCGCCGGCTTCCATGGCCTCTCGCACGATGGCGCGCATCTGCTCGATCTCTTCCTCGGTCGCCTCGCGCTCATAGGCGTCCTCGCCCATGACGTAGAGCCGCAGAGGCGTGTGGCCGATATAAGCGGCCACATTGATGGCCGTGCCGTTTGCCTCGATGGCGTCGAGATATTGCGGGAAGGTTTCGAACCCCCAGTCCCCCATGCCGGTCTCCAGCGCGGCCTTGCTCATGCCTTCGACTTTTTCCAGGGTGCGGACGATGAGATCACGGTTTTCCGGTCGCGTCGGCGCGACGCCAAAGCCGCAATTGCCGATGACGACGGTCGTCACGCCATGCCAAGGGGATACAGTGAGCATGCGGTCCCAGATGATCTGGGCGTCGTAATGGGTATGGATGTCGATGAATCCGGGACAGACGATTTTTCCATCCGCATCGATGGTCCGGTCGGCGTCGTCGGGTGCGTCACCGAGAGCGACAATTTTGCCGTCCTTTATGCCGACGTCACCGCCATACCCCGACTCTCCCGTGCCATCCACGATAGTGCCGCCTGTGATCTTCAGATCATACGTCATTCCACCTACTCCTGAAATTCCGGGAACAGCCGGTTGGCCATGCGCAGGCAGGACGCCCAGTCCTTGCCGCCACCGCCGAGCCGGTCTTTATTCTCGCCCCGCTGTTTCGCCACGTAGGCCTGGACCTCGTCGGATATCAGCACAATTTCCGCACCGCCGGTCATGGCCGCGAGTTGCGCCTCGCAGGCGAAGTTGAGATTGTGATGGGAGACAAAGGCCTCGCCGATGGACGCGCCGCACACCAGCGAGCCGTGATTGCGCAATAGCGCTACTTTCCTGTCGCCGAGATCCTTCACCAGCGGCGCGCGCATGGCCATGTCGAACTCGAACCCGCCGAAATCGTGATAGGCGATGTTGCCGATAAAGCGGATGCCATGCTGGTTGATGGGCAACAGCCCGTTCTTCTGGGAGGCAACCCCGATGATGGCCGGCGTATGGGTATGAAAGACCGCGTTGAGATCGTCGCGCGCGGCAAACAGCCCGGCATGGATGATAAGGCCGCCGCCGCGCAGGGTGCCATGGCCGTCCTGCTGCGAATTACCCTCGAAATCATATTTCACCAGGGTCGAGGCCGAGACCTCGTCGAACATGAAATCCGCCGGCTTGATCAGGAAATGCTGTGGCTCGCCCGGGACGCGGGCGGTCAGATGATTGTGCGTGAGATCCTGAATACCGAAATGCGCCATGATGCGATGAGCCGCGGCTAGCTCGACGCGGGTCTCCCATTCTTCCTGGCTGACGGCATTGCGGACGGAACTGGTATCGGGAACGGCTTGAATATTCACGGCGGTTCTCCCAGAGCAGCGAAGTCTCCCGTAAATAATGCGCGCCGTAACCAAAGGACGCAAGCGTTCGTCAAAGATACGATGCCGCCAATGATCGGGCGCGGCTTATTTCCCGGGGATGCGATTACCGGGCGCGTTGATCCCACTGGCGCCCCATTTATCCGGGTGGCCCCGCTCGTACTGGCGGGGATAAGCCACCGGCTCACCCAACTCATGGGCGGCATGCCACGCCCATCGCGGGTTGTGCAGAATGGGCCGCGCCAACGCGATCATATCCGCCTGTCCGTTGTTCAGGATGGCTTCGGCCTGGTGCGCATCGAGGATCTGGCCAACCGCGATGACCGGCATGGAGACCGCTTCCTTGACGGCCTCGGCGAACCCGACCTGGTATCCCGGCCCCACGGTAATCTGTTGCGCCGGGCTTAATCCGCCGCTGGACACATGGATGTAATCGCAACCCCTTGCATCGAGGGTGCGGGCAAGCTCGACGGTTTCTTCCACCGACCAGCCGCCTTCCACCCAATCGGTCGCGGAGACGCGGATGCCGATGGGCAGATCATCGGGCCAGACCGCGCGAACCGCATCGAACACCTCGATGGCAAAGCGCATACGGTTGGCCGAGCTGCCGCCATATTCGTCGTTGCGGCGGTTGGTCAGCGGCGATAGAAACTGATGGATCAGATAGCCATGGGCGCCGTGCAGCTCGATCACCTTGGCGCCGGCCCGTTCCGCTCGCCGCGCCCCGTCGACAAAGCACTGGATCACGTCACCGACAGCGTCGGCGGACAAAGGCGTCGGTGCGGGCCATGCATCCGACAGCGGCACCGCCGAGGGCGCGACCGCTTCATAGCCCCCCTCGTCCAGCGGCAATGGTCCGCCACCCTTCCACGGTTCACGGGCGGACGCCTTGCGCCCGGCATGGCATAGCTGGACACCGAAAAATCCATCGCTGTGGTCCGCATAGAACTGCGCGATGCGCCCGATTGCGGCTTCCTGTTCGTCGGAATAAAGCGACAGGCAACTGCGCGCGTTACGGGCGCCGGCCGCCACATAGGTGGATTCGGTCAACACCAGCGCCACACCCGACACCGCATACTGACCGAGATGCATGAAATGCCAGTCGCCCGCGACACCTTCATTGGCGGAGAATTGCGTCATGGGCGCCACGACAATGCGGTTGGGCAGTCGCAGGCTGCGCAAGTCAATTGGTTCGAATAGTTTCGCTGCCATTCCGATCACCTGGATGTTGCAGGAGAGCTTTACTGAGCGGAGCCCGCCAGTTTCAATAAATACGATTCCCAATCGCCGCGACTAAAATTCAAGATGCGGAGCGGGTCATCCGGCCCCCAGGCTATTTCCATGGTAATCAGAGGAGCGGTAATCAAGAGATGATAGGTTTCCTGCCAGTGCGGTTCCATGGGAATGCGGTCGGGTAGAATTGTGTTTTCGGCGATGGCCGCTGGAAGGTCCGGCCCCGTAAGGCGAATAGACAACGGCATGCCATCCAGCGTTTCGGTGTTGAGAATCCAGATTGATTTATTGCCATCTGCCGGGGTTTTGTCTCCGTCACGGGCCAGCAGGCTCAATGCCGCTTCCGACACTTCCATGAGCGCTGGGGCGGTATCGGTGTGGTAGATATCGGTATCGATTTTCCTGTAGGGCCGGATCGTCCGTTCCGAAGAGGGCTGATAGTCCCGCCCTTTTGGTGTTTTGTACCCTTCCTTCTTCCGGATCTTCATGTAATCGATAAACATCCCGCGTTTTTCCGTATCGCCGTTCTCTTTATAGATATAGGGACAGACGTCGACGCAGATGTGGCAGTAGGATTCCCGGAAGCGGGATATGGGGTAACATTTATTTATGTCGGTGAGCCATCTCTTCACACCGTCGGTGACGATGTAATCGTCGGGAATGGCGTCTCCCGGGCAATTATTGCGACAGAGATTGCAGGTGAGGCAGTAATCCTGAACGCCGAATTCCTTGGGCGTGTCATAGGCAACGGGCAGATCGGTGGTAACAAATCCCGGACGGAAATTGGCGCCCAGTTCAGGATGAATGACGCTGCCATGCCGGCCCAGTTCGCCAAAGCCAACTTCCAGAAACACCGGAATGGCCTGTATCTGAAAGGATCCATTGTGATGGGCCACAGCCGGATATCCCAGCTCTTCTCTGATATGGCGCGCCAGCTCCGTTGTGATGTCCGCACATTTTGCATAGACGGTCATCGCCTCAAGATCCACTTCGTCCGGACCTTCCAGCGCTTTTGCATAATCTTCGTAGACAAGGACGGCGATGACGTTTTTATGATTTAGTTCAACGCCAAGTTCTATGTATTCCGGCTTCAGAGCGGTCATGCCGGAATCAGCTGATCCCAATTCCGCCGCCTTCTGTTTTATCAAATCGCTCATGCGCTGAGGGTCTTTGACCTCAACCTTGTCAGGCGCCACCGGGCCATCGCGCAGGGGCACCAACTCATTCCAATGGGACATCATCGCTTCCCGGGCTGGAAATTTTCGCTGCCAGATCGGAATTTCAGTCATCTGGCGGTCACGGAGAGACGCGCAAAGAAGGGCATCCTGCATGCCCTGTTCCCGTATCCAGCTTTTGCCAATCACTGCCGTAACTCCATAAGCGTTTCAGGCCGGTATCGGAGATTAGCGCCCTCTGCGCCTCTGCGACAAGCTGGCGCCCTCACTTGACAGTCGGGGACGCCGATTTCTATGCTTGGGCTCCAATGGCTGGACACGAAAAGCTAAGAAAAAGACCGATATATGCCAGGAGGCAATGAGCAATGACCGATTCCGAGGGATCCGGCTACGGGCGCAACGCCATCGTGCCGGACGAAGACATCCGCCTGACCCATGTGGAGGCCGGTTCTCCCATGGGCGAGCTGATGCGGCGCTACTGGCATCCCATCTGTATGTCGTCGGACCTCACCGATTTGCCCAAATACCTGAAGATCCTGGACGAGGAACTGGTCGCCTACCGCGACAAGTCGGGCAGGGTGGGGGTGCTGGGCGCCCATTGCTGTCATCGTGGGACGTCATTGGAATATGGAAGGATCGAGGAAAACGGGCTGCGCTGCTGCTATCACGGCTGGTATTTCAATGAGGAAGGAAAATGCCTCGACCAGCCGGGCGAGCTCGACGATAGCCCCTACAAGGATGAAGTCCGCCAGCCGTGGTACCCGGCGGAGGAATATCGCGGTCTGGTGTTTGCCTATCTGGGCCCGCTGGACAAGAAGCCGCTGCTGCCCAAATTCGACATCCTGGAAGACGACAATGCCGAATATCTCGCCTACCGAAATTACAGCCGCGGCGCGTTGGCGGCGTGTAACTGGCTGCAGCTCCATGAAAACGCCGCCGACCCCATGCACATCTTTGCTCTGCATGGGATGAACGAGAGCCTGTTCGATTTCGCCGACGTCATGGGGATCCGGCCGGACATCGACTTCGTCCGGTCCGACCGACACGTGTCCTATATCCGGACCACGGAACTGGAGGGCGGCAGCCGGCTGGTCCGTACCTCCACCATTTTCGTGCCGACGGGAAAGTGTATCCCGCCACCCGATGTGACCGGCACTAATCCCGAGGAGGAAACCGAGCGCGCCCGCATGGTGGGCTGGTGGGTGCCGGTGGATAACGAGAACACCATCGGCTACCACATCGAACGCATCGATCCCGGCAAGCGGATCTTTCAGCCGCCCGATGGAGAGATGGTCCGCGACTATGAGGAAACCCAGCGCGTCCCCGACGATTGGGAGGCGCAGACCAGCCAGCGTCCCATCGCACGGCACGCCCTGGAACATCTGGCCACATCGGACCGCGGCGTGGTCATGTTCCGCCGTCTCCTGAGCGAAGCCATCGACGCCATGGAACGCGGCGAAGATCCGCCCGGCACCCTCCGCGACCCGGCCGACCAGATCATCGTCGTGCCCTCGGGCAACGAGGTCGTCGCCGCCGGTGAACCGGAACCGGTTTCATAAGCGGAGAGACTGCAAAGCCCGGGAGGCCAATCCCTGCCCCACCCTCTGAAATATGGTGGCGGGTTTTTTCTGCCCGCTACTCACCCAGGACCGGGCCTAAATCCGAATGGCCATTCCGGAACGCGGCCTCCGCATCGTCTTCCCGGTCCTGCTGACGCTGCCCGCACTGCGGCTGACGTGGAAGGCGGCGGCCGAAGCGGGTATTCTTTGAGTACAGGAAATATTCGACGCAGCAGGAGTATGTGAACAGTCATGGAATTCGGACTTTTTTCGAACGGTTTTCGGCCCCACACCAATGCTGCGCAGACCTATCAGGACGATATTGACGAGATCGTGCTGGCCGACGAGCTCGGCTTCCGTGACGTCTATATCAGCGAACATCACGGAGAGCCGCCCTACATAAACCGGGTCGATACCATCCCCGCCCCTGAATTCATGATGTGCAAGCTGGCCGCGCTGACCAAAAATATCCGCATGGGGGCGGCGGTGAAGCTTTTGCACCTGCACCACCCGCTCGACGTCGCGGTGCAGGCGGCGATCATCGAGAATCTGGTGGGCAAAGGGCGTTTCATCTTCGGGTTCGGCTCGGGCTTTCCCCATCCGCAATTCGCGGAGGCCCGCGGGCTTACCTACGAGGACCGCCACGCGCGGCTGCGCGAATCTCTTGAGGTCATCCTGAAATGCTGGGCCGAGGACGAACCGTTCGACATCGACGGGGAACACTGGCAGGGCAAAAACCTGGTCGCCTTGCCCAAGCCGCTGTCGCGCCCTCACATGCCCATGGCGACCGCGACCGACACGCCGGAAATGATCAAACTCGCTGCCGAGCGCGGCTATGCACTCATCTGCGCCTTCTTCGAATCAGAACAGGTGCTGCGCGGCAAGGCGGACATGTATGAGGAAGCGGGCAAGGCCGCCGGTCATGCCGACCCCCGCAAATTGGTCGCCGGCTCGCGCGCGGTCTATGTCGCCGAGTCGAAGAAGGAGGCGTTGGAGCATCTGCGCCCCGCCGTGACGCACGAGGTGGGTTTCCAGGCGGAGCGCGGCTTCCTCACCATGCTGAAACGGGTCTACGACGTGGAGGTGCCGAACAACGAGCAGGCGCTGGATGCGCTGGTCGAGGCAGGGATCTATGTGCTCGGCGATCCCGACACGGTGGCTAAAACACTCCGTTCCTATTACGAAGGCTGCGGCGGGTTCGGCTCCTTCCTGCTGGTCGGTGGCAAGAACTGGACGACAAAGGAAAACCGCGCCCGCTCGCTGCGCCGCTTCATGGCGGAGGTCGCGCCGCAGCTCGGCGATCTGTGAGAGAGGCTAAGACGGCGAAAATCGACGCGCACCCATATCCGAGGCAAAGCCGACACCTGTCGACCTGACCGCGACGAGAGAAGATTGCCCTTAGCGGAAGTTGCCTCTTACCCCGAGCGACGCAGTTAAAGGCGCAAGTTCACTTTACAAAATTGGGCTGGTCGATTGTTTGCGCCTCCCTGGGTTTACCAGGAAGGCGCAAAACCGTAATCAATTGAGATCAGCCGCCAGCGCCACGAAGGGCTTTAAGCGCCGGTTTCAGATCGATGCCTTCCTTCTTAACCCGGCCAATAATGTTCTCCTCGGCATTCTTGATCAGGGCGTGTGCTTTGGCGACCTCAGCAGCCGAAAGCGTATTAACGCTACGCTTCTTGTCCGCCTTGAGCCCCTTGAACACCTTCGCGCCTGCCTTGCCATAAATGGAGGCAGCCTTGACGCTCATGGCAAGGCCGGTTGTCTTGTCGATAATGGCCTTATGCTTCTGGGACAGCGAGTCATAGGACTTCTTGTTCATCACCGCAAAAAATGGCGAATAGCCCCACGCGATTCCGTCGGCGTGGTACTTGGTCACCTCGTTGAGCTTGAAGCTCCTCACGCCGCTGACGGCAATAAGCACGCCGTCGATGACGCCGCGATCCAACGAGTTATAGATCTTGGTTGCCGGCATGGGCACAGGTGTCGCACCCAGCGCCTGGATCATCCAGGCCTGGTACTGGGACGGGGTACGGATTTTCATGCCTTTAAGATCGCTGATCTTGTTCACCGCTTTGATCTTGGTGTGAAGGACCGGCGCATCGCCCACCCAGATTGCGAGAGGCTTTACGCGGCTATATTCGGAGGAGAGATGTTTGTTGTAGACCTTCCACATCCTTTTGGTCGCATCGACGGTATCCTTGCTGAGTTTGGAGAACTCAATAAGCGTCGTTTTGCGGAACAGGTTCGCGGTATAACCCTGAAGCGCCCAGGTAATATCCGCAACACCATCGACCGCGCGCTTGTACTGCTTGGTGCCACCTTTGCCGAGCGAGCCGCCATAATACATTTTGACCGTCAAATCGCCGCCCGACAGCTTTGCGACTTCCTTCGTCCATGGGGCGAATACGAAACGGTTCATCGGGTGGGGTCCACCGACAAAGGAAGCAAATTTCAGTTCCTTACCGATTGCCGGCAGGTCAAACGTCGTTGCCCCCACTAACGTGGCCGCGAACGCCGCTGCGGATACGGAAAATGTCTTAAACATCTGATTTCCTCTTTGTTTTCATTTGGTCGAGATGGATTATGAAATTGCCGGAGAATTGAAACCGTCCCGATAATTCCAATTCAGTCTGTTCAAACACCGATGCTTCGTCAATGAAAACGGTCGTTACCCTTTAGCCGGAGATCATCGTGTTGGGCAGGATTAGGGCAATCTGGGGAAAAATAAGCAGAATTACCAGACACACCGCCATGGCGATCCAGAACGGTATAATTCCGGCGAATATATCCCGCAGCGGCACATCTTCCGCAACCCCCTTCACGACAAAAACGTTGACCCCCACAGGCGGGCTTATCAGGCCCATCTCAAGCACAATCACCATGACGACGCCAAACCAGATCGGGTCGTAACCGAGCGCAAGGATCAGTGGGTGAACGATGGGCAGGGTCAGCACCAGCATCGCAAACCCTTCGAGGAAGGTCCCAAGCACAATATAGGCCGCCATCAAGATCAGCATGATAACAAAGCGCGGCAGATCGAGATTGACCAGCAACTGCGCCAGATCCTCGGGAATCTGTGTCAGGGCAAGAAACGGATTAAAGATATGCGCACCAATCAGGATCAGGAACGACAGCGCTGATGTCCGTACAGTCTGCAGCAGGACCATCGACATCGACTCGTAATTGATCTTGCGTCTGATCAAGGCCAGAATAAAGGCAAGGAAAGCGCCGACACCGGCCGCTTCGGTCGGCGTAAAGATTCCCCCATAGATGCCGCCAATAACCATGACAACGATGGCAATCATCGCCGCCGCGTCGACCAGCGACTTGACGCGCCCGGCGAAATTTGTGCGCGGACCCGCCGGGCCAAGTTCGGGATTGAGCCGGGTTTGAATATAGATCGAGATCATAAACAGGACCGTCAGTAGTAACCCCGGCAATACACCGGCGAGAAACAGCCTGCCGATCGATTCTTCGGTCAAAATTGCGTATATGACGAAACCTGTGCTGGGCGGTATGAGAATACCCAGCGTTCCGCCCGCCGCGATACAGCCAGTCGCCAGCCGATTGTCGTAATTGTATCGCCGCATTTCCGGCAGGGAGACACGTCCCATCGTGACCGCAGATGCCACTGATGAGCCCGAGAGGGCCGCAAATCCGGCGCAGCTGGCGATGGTGGCCGACGCCAGCCCGCCCCGCCAATGACCGACCCAGGCATAGGCTGCCCGGTAGAGATCGCCGCTCATTCCAGAAATCGTGGCAAAATTTCCCATCAGGACAAACAGCGGGATGACGATCAGTTCATAAGTCGAGGCAATCACAAAGGATTCATCGACCAGGGTCGACATCGACGCTTGCCAGCCATTCAGTACCCAGGTGCCGATAACGCCAGCAATAATCATCGAGATGGCGACAGGTGTACGGAGCGCCAGCAGCGTAAACAGGCCAAGCAACCCGATAATACCAATCAATGTAGGGCTCATGATTTGGGGGGATCCTCTTCACCGCGAACCGAGCGCAGCATCAGGGCAACAAGCACCAGGGCGTAGAGACCGCCGCCGACAACCATCATCCAGACAAATGGATGATGGGGAATCTGCACCATATTTGTGGCGTTGCCGACTTCTTGGGAATCAAAGGCAAGGTCGACCAGCATCCAGGTCCACAGCCCGATCACCCCGGCGCATAGCCCTCGAATGACGACATCACCCCAGCGGACCAGCTGAGGCCGCCCGAACGTCCCGATAAGATCGACCGCGATATGGCCACCCGTCCACCCACAATAGGCCAGCCCGAAAACGGCAATCGGGATCAGAATCATGCGCGACAAATCTAGAGTGAACAGCGGGGGCGCATTGAAGACGTAACGCATGACCACTGAATAGACAGTGACCAACATCAGGGCGAACAACACGATGCCGGCAAGCAGCGCAAACGAACGGACTGTTCTTTCAAGCATTATCGCTTAATCCTGTTCAGCAAAAATCCAGCATCACAAATGTTACGCGGCGGCCGATGTCGGCGTATCTGCATGACGGCCAGCCCCATCCCCGTCAGCAAGGGCCAACCATAATTCGGGACTATCAATCTGACCGGTGTCTTCTGGATCGATTATCACATCCGAATCGAACCCGGAACACCCACGATCAACAACCGACCATACAGCAGTTTGAAGCCAAGGCGCTGTAGCTGGCACAACTCGAATCGAACTGATACGTTCAGGAATTCCACCAATAGAAAGAGATTTCCCGATGAAAGGACCTTTTCGCGCCGACCATGTGGGTAGCTTGCTGCGCCCGGAATCGCTTCTCGAAAAGCGTGAGGAATGGAAAGCGGCCAAGATTTCCGATGCCGAACTTCGCGATTATGAAAACGGCTGCATCGCCGACATCGTCGAAAAGGAGCAGGCGGTTGGCATCAAATCCGTGACCGACGGCGAGTACCGCCGCGAAAGTTTCCATTTTGATTTCATTAACCAGATTGGCGGAATTCAGACAAACTTCAACTTGAAGAGTGCCTTTGCGCAGGGAGAAAAAACCAAGGCGGGTGGCGAAAAGGCGGTGCCGCTAACGGTTGAGATAAAAGACCGGATGACTTTGCCTGCGGCAGGGATCGGGGTTGAAAACTATAAATACCTCGCCTCCGTCGCCAGCGGCGACAGCACACCGAAGGTCACAATGCCGTCGCCGACCATGACCCATTTCCGTGGTGGACGCGACGCGATCAGCCGGGAGGCATACCCCGAACTGGAAGATTTCTTTGCTGATCTCTCGGCGCTTTACCGACAGGAAATCTCGTTGCTGGCGGAAGCGGGATGCAAATATATCCAGTTTGACGATACCAACCTGGCCTATCTCTGTGACACGAAAATGCGCCAGGATGCCCGCGACCGTGGCGAAGACCCGGACGAGCTGCCCCGCACCTATGCCGCGCTGATCAATGACTGTATCGGCGAGAGGCCGGACGACATGGCTGCCTGCATCCATCTTTGCCGGGGTAATGCGCGGAGCCTGTGGTTTGCCGAAGGCGATTACGAACCGATTGCAGATCACATGTTCAACCTGACGGATGTCGACGGGTTCTTCCTCGAATATGACGATGAGCGTTCCGGCGGGTTCGAGCCGCTGCGCTATGTCCCCAAAGGGAACAAGAAGATCGTTCTCGGCCTCCTCACCACAAAACGCGGTGAGCTTGAAAGCCGCGATGAGCTGAAGCAACGGATCGAGGAGGCCTCGAAATTCGTCGATTTGAGCCAGCTCTGCCTGTCGCCGCAATGCGGGTTTTCGTCAAATGCCATTGGCAACATAATTTCCGAGCAGGAGCAGTTCGACAAACTTGGCATGATCGTCGAACTGGCCACCGAAATCTGGGGCGGCGTCGACCAATAGGTGGCGCGGCGGCGGCTGAAAATCTCATCGTATATATTTGCGATGACGCAGAGGTCCCAAAGACGCTATCCCGATTTATCAAATGTCCGGGATGGGTCAAAAACGGAAGTGACCTAGCCGTGAAAACACTTCTGCTTCTCACCCAACTCCAGACGTAAAACGGCGAATAGCGGACATTCCTATTCGTTGAGCGCAAGGCTGTTAAACGCTGTCCTCTTCATGGCACATTGCGTCGTTAGCACACAGATGGGGTAGGCAACGATGCAGAATGACCACAGCGTAAACGGCACGCGTGTAGAACCGGATGAATCCGCGTTGATCATCGGATCAAATGGTGACTTTCGTTTGTGCATGCCGGAGTACGGGGACGACGAGGAGGTGCCCTATCAGGTCGCGATCATTTCGGCCATCTGGCTGAAGCTGCGGAACGACGAGAACTGGGCTGGCAGGATCGTCGAAGAGGCTTTTGCCGACGACTGACGGCAGGCCTTAAACGCGCTCTCCTATGCCGCGACCAGCCACTGGCTGATGGTCACCGGGTGCATGGCATGGACCGCGCGATATTCGATGTCGAACGCCTCGCGAACCGAAATGCCGTCGGCCTCGGCGCGGTCCTGCGCCAGATCCTCCGCCACCTGACGGGCATGGGCACGGCGTTCCTCTTCGGTCCAGCAGCGATAGAGGGGCCATTCCGCTGAATATTCGTTGACCCAGTCGCAGCCCGTCATGTCCGACAGGAGCGAATGCACCAGATGATCGCGCGTGTCGCCGTATAGGGTCGCACCGCGGATAAATCCGTCATCATCGGTCGAGGCCAGAAACGCCATGCCGCTGACCTGATCGCGAATGGTGCAACCACGATGGCTCAGGCTGATTTCGAGCGGGAACGCGCGCCGGCTGTTCCAGGCGTAAAACTGGCTGACGGGAATCTTCCGGGTCGGCAGGAAATCGGTATGCATGGGTTTTTCTCTCACTGTTATGACAATGCAATCGCTTGTTCGATGATGGAAGGATAATTCCATTATTCGTCAAATTTTGGGGTATAAGAAAACCGGAAAGGGTTTTCTTATGGCATATACCAAGCTGCGCGACACGCTGGACCTGGCCCTCCAACTGCAAGCCAGCTCGCTCGGTCTGACCATTGATCAGCTCATGACCCGAACCGGACGCAGCCGCAAGACGGTGGAGCGCATGCTGCAGGGGCTTGCCGAAATCGGGTTGGAAGTGGAACTCAGCCGGCTGGAGAGCGACCACCATCTGACCAAGCGCTGGCGTTTGCGCGTTACCCTGCCCGGCGCCCTCCTGTCGCTGCAAACCAACGAACGCGCAGCCCTCGAGCGTCATCTTCAGACCTTGCCGGACGGCGCCCCGACCCGCGCCCTGGCCAAGCTGCTGGCAAACCAGACACCGCTGTCCAACCATCTGGCCATCGACGAGGAAGAGCTGATCAGCCGCACCGCCCATGCCGGCCGCACCGGGCCGCGCACCCAGGCCAACGAGGCCCAGATGGCGATTTTCGAGCGCGCCATCCAGGGATTTGAAAAGCTGGAGCTACGATACCGGGCACTGGGACGCCGCCGCGCCAGCTGGCGCACGGTGGACCCCCTCGGCCTGTTGTTCGGGCGTTTTGGTTATCTGGTCGCGGCGCGGGACGGTATGCCGGCGACATACCGTCTCGACCTGATCGAGGATGTTCAGCCGACCGGCACGATCTTCGAAGCGCGATCGGACTGGAACATGAAGGACTGGGCCGACCAGAGCTTTGGCATTTATCACGGCGACGACATCCTGGATATTCGTTTGCACTTTACCGGTGAAGGCGCCAAGCGTGCCGAGAAAGTCAGATTTCATCCCAGTCAGACAATGCGCCGCCAACGGGGCGGGCTACTTGTCCAGCTGCGTTGTCAGGGTCACCGCGAACTGATCCATGAGCTGTGCCACCCCGACTGGTTGGGCCAGGTCAGAATTGAGGCCCCCGACTCCCTGCGCACCGAATTCAATGACTATCTGGAACAGCTACGCGGCGTGACGGGCTAAATGTGGTTTAGGACGACCCCGTAAGAACCGTTCCGGCCGAAGAATATCAGGACCAGATACTGATTCATCGTTTTGTTGGGTATGCTTGCCGGATGGATACACTTCTTCAAAATTTCAATGATGTCTGGACTTTAAGCCTTTTGCTCGCGGCCTGCATCGCGCTGCCCAGCGGTATTATTCAGGGATATGCCGGCTTTGGCGGGGCGTTATTTGCGGTCCCCCTATTTGCCATGTTGTTTGATCCGGTAACGGCGTTCAGCATCGTCATCATCCTTATGCTGACCGGCCAGTTACAGATTTTTTCCAAGGCAGTGAGGAAAGCCGACTGGAAAGAAGTCGCCCCCGTTGCCGGTCCCAGCGTCGTCACCATGTCGCTCGGTATCCTGTTTCTGGTGTCCGCGGACCCGTCCTTTATCCGGCGTGGTATGGGCGTGTTCATCCTACTCATCACGGTCTTTATGATGTTCGGCTACAAATATGCCGGTAAGAGACGGATTTTGGTGGGCGTGGCGACCGGCTCCGTGGCAGGCGGCATTACCGGTTCCTTTGGCGTCCCGGCGTTTCCTCTCTCGGTTACCTATTTTCACAATTCTGAATCCGCCCCTGACATCATAAGAGCGAATGTCCTGGCGGCCCTCTGCAGCACCCTGACTGTCTCCATAGTCGGGTTGGCCCTGCAAGGCGTCTATGAAGCGGCCATATTATTGCGCGCCGCTCTCGTCTGCCCAATCTTCACCTCGGGGATTTATGTGGGGCAGTATCTGTTCCGGGTTGCACCGGCTGACTGGTTCCGGAAAGTCACCTACGCGGTCCTGATTTGTACCGCCCTCATTTTGTTACTTACCTGAGGGGCTGCCCGATCTGGTGTAATGGGTATCAAGAATGCGTATCAAGATAGACGCCCGAATTAGACAACCCGCCAGCCGCCCCGTAAAATTGCGCCAACAACAAGGATGAGGGCAATGACAGGCAGACTTGCGGGAAAAAAGACGGTCATCACCGGTGGCGCCGGCGGCATCGGCAGCGGCACGGGACGGCTGTTTTGTGAGGAAGGCGCAGCGGTTGTTCTGATGGATCTGGAGGGCGAGGCGCTGACCAAAGCCGCCGCTGACATTACCGCCAGCGTCCCGGACGCGGATGTCACCACCATCGCCGTCAACATCGCCGAGGAAGAGGATGCGGCCCGGGCCATGGCGGAGGCGGCCGATCGCCTGGGGGGTATGGATGTTCTGGTCAACAATGCCGGGATACGCAAATACAGCCATCTGACCGAGGCCACACCGGATTCCTGGCGGGACATAATCTCGGTGAATCTGCTGGGCACGGCCAACTGCGCCAAGGCCGCCATGCCGTATCTGCGCGCCTCGGCGACCGGCGCCGTGGTCAATATCTCGTCGGTCTATGGCGAGATCGGCCGCAAGAATCTGGGGCAATATGACGCCACCAAGGCGGCCATCAATTCCATGACCCGTACTCTCGCTCATGAGGAAGCCGAGCACGGCGTCCGGGTCAATTCCGTCTGTCCCGGTGGCACGCTGACGCCGTTTCATGAGGCCCGCTTCGCGGCGGACGGAAAGGACCAGGCGGCCATCAACGCGCTTCAGGCGGATGTGACCCTCATGAGACGCTGGGCCCGGGTGGAGGAAATCGCCTACCCGATCCTGTGGCTCGCCTCCGACGAGGCGTCCTTTGTCACCGGCGCCATCCTGATGGTGGATGGCGGCAAGTCAGCCATGTAAGGCGGGCGCCGTCCGGAGCTCCACTTTAGCTGGATACTGTCCCGGTGCTCGTCAACGTCAGTCCAACATTGGCCGCCTATCCATCAGCCCCGCCGCTTTCTCGAACGCGTGGCTGACGCGCAGCACCGTGGCCTCGTCCCAATGGCGTCCCACGATCTGGGCGCCGATGGGCATGCCGTCGGCGAAGAACCCGGCGCGGAGGGCGTGGCACGGGTGAAGCGTCAGATTGAACGGCACTACGATCATCGGCGCGTCTAAAAACGGGAACGGCGCCGTGTCGTCCATGGGGGCCTGCGGGATGAGCATGGCGGCGGTGACGAGGATATCGAACTGCTCGAAGGCTTCGTCCATCTCCGCCAGGAATTCGGTGCGGCGGCGCTGGGCCTGGATGTAATCGGCGGCGCGCACCAGACTGCCCAGCATCATGCGGTTACGGGCCAGCGGGCCGAACTCGTTCCATCTTTTTTGAAGTGTCTCTTCGTGGATGGCATAGGCCTCGGCGGGCAGAATGACGCGGCCCACCGCGTGCCAGTCGCCCAGCGGCGACAGGGTGACATTTCCGACCGTCGCGCCGAGCCCGGCCAGGGTCTCGCCGACACCGTCGATGGCCCCGACAATCTCCGCCGGGGCGTCGTAGTCATCGGTATAAAAGTGCCGGATCATGCCGATGCGAAGCCCCGTCAGATCGTCGTTCAAACCCGTCCCGTAATCGGGCACCGGCGTGTCCACGGAGGTGGAATCCTTTGGATCGTGGCCGGCCAGGGCCTGCAGCATGAGGGCGCAATCCTCGCTATTCCATGCCATGGGCCCGACGCAATCGAAGGAAAACGACAGGGGGATATCGCCATGGGCGCTGACCCGCCCGTAGGTGGCCTTCATGCCGGCGATGCCGTTGAGCGCCGCCGGCGTGCGGATCGACCCGCCGGCGTCGGAACCCAGCGCGCCGAGACAGAAGCCGGCGGCCACCGCGGCGCCGGAGCCGCTGCTGGAACCGCCGGTACTTTTTGAGACATCCCACGGGTTGCGCGCCGGCGGATAGAGCGCCTCGAAGGTGGGTCGTCCACCAAAGGTGAATTCGTAGGTGTTGAGCTGGCCGATGATTACCGCGCCGGCTTCCTTCAGGCGGGTGATCACCGTGGCATCTTCGTCGGCCTCGAAATCCTGCAGGATGCGCGAGTTGGCGGTGGTTTTGTAGCCCTTCATATAGAAGACGTCTTTGACGCCGATGGGGATGCCATGCAGCGGCCCGCGATAATTGCCGGCGCTGATTTCCGTCTCGGCCTGGGCGGCGGCGGCGCGGGCCTCGGCTTCCATCACATTGTGAAAGGCGTTGATGCGCCCGTCGTATTTTTCGATGCGCGCGAGACAGGTCTCGGTTAGTGTCACCGGCGACAAATCACCTGTCTTAATCCGGCGGGCGGCGTCGGCCAGGGTGGGAAGCTCCGGCGCAGCGCTCATGTGTCATCGCCCTTTGGCGGTGCTGGCGTGTAGTACGGCAGGGGCCGGGTCTCCCATGGGCGGCCGGGCTTGCGGGTCTGCGCCGCCAGATCCATCAGGGACGAAAAGGCGGCCCGCAAATTCTTTTTTTCCTCGGCCGACAGGGGCACGCGAGAGGCGGCGACCAGCCCCTCGAAAAGGGTATCGTTATTCGCTGGACTATCATTCATGGTTTGCCTTTGGCCTCTCATCCGTTCTTGCCGGCCGCTTCGCCCACCAGGCCCTTGCGCCGTTGTTTCGCCATCTCTCCCTCATCGAGGGGTGTCAGCTCGAACACCGATTCCACCGACGTGTAATCGTAATAGCCGAGCCGTGCCAACGGCCGGATCTTGAGCACATCGACCCTTCCTTCGGGTGTGAGATAGTCGTCATCGATATGGATGGCGATGACCTGCCCCATCACCAGGCTGGCGTTGTTGCGTGGTTTGTAGCCCGGCAGGGTGGTGGTGTTGAACCAGCGGCATTCGAAATGCACCGGCGATTCCGCGACGCGTGGCGGCTTGACCAGGCGCGACGGCGCCGGTGTCAGCCCGGCCATTTCCATCTCGTCCACTTCCGGGCCGACGAAGGTCGAGGATTTATTGACCGCGTCTCGCAGATCGTAGGTCGCCATATTGAACACGAACTCGCCGGTCTGTTCGATATTGCGTACCGTGTCCTTGAGCCGGTTATTGTCGGGATGGGCGCCGGCCGAGATCATCACGCAGGGCGGATCGTAATTGAGCATGATGAACTGGCTGTAGGGCGCAAGGTTTACCACCCCGTCCGGGCTCAGCGTCGACAGCCAGCCGATCGGTCTTGGAATAACCAGTGATTTGAAAGGGTTGAATTCCAACCCGTGATCGTTCTTTTCGGTCTCGTAGAACATGTTTTCATCCCTGCCTTAATGGCCGGTGTTTCCCGGCGCTTACGCAATAAGCCATCCCACACGCTATCGCATGGCGCTGAAATGTCCATTGCCGCTTGTGCAGGAGCGAGGGTTCTTAGAAGGATATTCGAAAATTGGCGAAATCCACAATCTCGTCCTTGAGGTTGTCGGTGTCTTTCAGGCTGCGGTATATGCCCCATTTGGGCCGAAGAAACTCCGCGCCGCTTTTCCACATGCGCAGGGAGCCGTTGCTATAGGTAAACAGTGTCTCGCCGGTTGGGACGGATGTCACTTGCACCGAATATTTGCCGTTTTCACCAAAGGATATGCGTTCTGTTACCTCCAGCCACCGGCCGAGAAAGGGTTGCAGATCAACCCAATGCAGGGTGCGCTGCTTCGAATGTTCGGCGTAGCGTAACTCGAACCGGTCGGGTTTACCGTCGCGGCCTTTTCGAGCCGACAAGGTCACCAACGGCATGCCGGCTTCCGATCCACCGACGGCCTTGATCTGATGAAGATGGGTGAAACGCCTGGATGGCTGAAACGTCCGATCGAGCTTGAATTTCCAGCGCAGGGTGTGAACATCGTTCTGCACCGCCTTAAGGGGTTCCGGCGATTTTTTGTACACCTTAATCTCGGTTCTTTGGCGATCGGCCTTTCGGCACCGATCATCGTCATGGTCGCGATGGATATGAAACCGGAACACATGCTGGTTCAGCGTCCGGTCGAAGATTTGTGTGATATGGGGCCCGAAGGCGTCATGTCCGCAATCGGGGGTTTCGACCACGTTGCCGTCCGGCGCTAGCACGCTGTTGATCAGGGCATAGGCGTTTTTCGATCCCGTGGCCTTCAATCCCACCTCATCGGCGGTAACGGGAGCCCCGCTCGCCGCGAGAGATAATCCGGCCAACGTCAATATTGCGGTGAAGCGCATGGGGGTTCCTGACTCATCCTTCCCGGTCGGTCCTGGCGTCTTCACGGTGACGTTGGGCTTTTCTCCACGTAATGCGGTTCTGGGCGTTTGTGCAGATCCTCGTAATGGACCAGCGCCGGCTCACCCGATATGGGGCAGGGCGCGCTGTTGCGGAAGGCCCATTCGCCGCGGTCGCAATTCTCGGCGGTGACATAGCCATTGATGTAGAGACGCCGGTCGATGGCGGCATTGTTGGGGCCTGAGCCGTGCAGCGTATGGACCGACCAGAAGGCCAGGTCACCGGGGTCGAGTTCCAACGGGACAACCGAGTCGGGATCGACACCCAGATCGACCAGATCGCCGGCATCCATCGATACATGCATGGTCGGCCGGGTGGGATCGAAGGGCAGATCGCCGAGAAGGTGGCTCCCCGGACACACCATCATGGCGCCGTTCTCGGTGCGGTGCGGATCGATAGCGATGGCTGTCTGAATGTAGGAATTGGCCAGATCGCGGTAGGCCTCCCGCGGCCGCCGGGACCGGGCATCCTGATGGAATCCGAATTCCGCCATGGCGGCGCCGGGCGGCTTCCAGTGCATCTGGTTGATGATTTGTTTGAGATTCGGACCAAGCAGCGGTTCGATGATCCGGAGAATGCGGGGATCCCGGCGGATCTGCTCCAGTTCCTTGTTAAAGTAGCTTGGCCATTGGACCATGCGGACGATGGGGCCCAGCGCGTCATCATGGGCAATGTTGAAGAAGACGTTCTGGAGACGGAAGCTGCGCCCGTGGGCCATGCCCTCGGCATAAACCCGGTCGAAGGCGAGCGCCATGGCGGCGACCTCGTCCGGATCGAACAGGCCCTTTACAACGGCATAGCCGTTCTTTTGGTATTGTTGGATATGGTCCTGCGCCATCGGGATAGGGTGATACGGCTGTTTCCTTGGTCAGAGTGTGATCCGGAATTGTTAAGCGAATGCGAATGAGGGAATACCCCTAATACTTTGGGGAGAGCCAGTTTTTCCTTTTTCCCGCGCCTGAGAAATTTTTCCAGCTAAAGGCCGGAGCGGTATTCAGATAGTTGCTGGCTCACCCCGAATGCCGGCTTCGGTGTGAAATGGTAATAAACAAACCGGTTGAATTAATCTGTTTAAGTCCATAAGAAAGAAAAACAAAAATTAAAACCGCCCCGCGTTAAACGGCATTCGGCACATATTGGGTTGGGTAGGTAGGTGTCCCTTTAGTTGGGGACATAGGCTCTTTTTATGAATTTGGATGATTAGACATGGACCCGCTCGCGAATGATTTACTTCAAGGATTAAGCGAAACCTCAACCGTTTCGCAGTTGGCAATTCTCGACGTGGCGATTGCCTTGGTGCTGAGCACCGCGCTGACATTCGCGATCGCCAAGGCCTATATCCATACCCATGCGGGCTACTCCTACTCCAAGACTTTTGTGCAATCCATTGTGCTTGTCGGGATCACCGTTGCTGTCCGTCGTCATATAAATTGGAACACTCAAGGGCCTGATCTAAAGGAGGGTCTGGCTCATCTGGTTCAAGATATTAAGCGGCGTGTTTGCGGTATTGCAAGCGCCGGG
>JABJKO010000234.1 GCA_018660305.1 Rhodospirillaceae bacterium | reverse complement strand
CGGCGATGCGCTGGATCCAGCCCTGGCTGGGCAGGCACCACGCCGCATCCAGAACCTTGGCGAGCGCGTCGCCGACCGCTTCATCCAGGGCGGCGATGTCTTCGAGGCGGCGCGCCAGACCACGGGCCCGGCTGCGGCCGCCGGCTTCCGCCCCCAGCAGCCAGTGCCGTAACTCCGCTCCCTGACGGCCACCCAGCTCGGCGGAAAAAGCCGAATCCGCGGCATCGAACACATGATGGCCTTCGTCGAACACCAGCCGTGTGGGAATGTTGCCGTCATCAAGCCCGCCCATGGCCGACTGGGTCATCACCAGCGCATGGTTGGCGACCACGATGTCGGCCCGCCGCGCCTGCCGGACGGTGCGCTCGATGAAGCATTTGCTGTAATGGGCGCAGGCCGAATAGATGCATTCGCCGCGCCGGTCGGCGAGCCCCAGCGTGTCGCGAAATCCCACCAGGTCGGCCAGCCAGTTGGGGAAATCGCCCCCCGCCACGTCGCCATTGCGCGTCCGCGCGGCCCAGCGCGCCACCAGCCCCAGCGCAATGGCGCTGGCCGGCCGGTTCGACACCCGGCCCACCGCTTCTTCCATATTGAGCAGACACAGATAGTTTTCGCGGCCTTTGCGGATGACCACGCGCCGTGACTTGACGCTGGGATCGGGATGCAGCCGGTCAAGCTCGTCATCGATCTGGCGTTGCAGATTACGCGTGTAGGTACTGATCCAGACGGCGCCGCCATTTTTTTCCGCCCACAGGCTGGCGGGCGCGATATAGCCCAGCGTCTTGCCGACCCCGGTACCGGCCTCGGCGACCACCATGTTGGGGGTATCGGCGGCGGCGCGCGGCGCGAAGGCGTGACAGACGGCGGAGGCATAGTCGCTCTGCTGCGGCCGGGGCTCGGCATTCTCGCCGACCAGCTCGGTGAGACGGGTCCGGGCTTCGTCCGGATTCACCGCATGGCTTTCGGGCGGCGGTTCCGGCGCGTATTCCGACCAGCTTGCCAGCCGGATCCAGACATCGAGGCCGCGCCGCGGGCGGGTCAGACCTTCCGGGTCCGCCAGATGGGACAGGGCCTGGGTTACCGCCGCCCCCCAGCCCCAGCTGCCATCACGCATGGCTTCGGCGATGACAAGCGCGTCTCTTTCCGTCAGCACATCGAAATAGCCGAGCTCGGTAAGCAACAGCTCGGTGGCATTGCGCAGCAGCAGCGCCTGCTCTTCCAGCGATGTGGGGCGCACTTCGCCCAGCGCCGCGGCGATGCCCGCCGGTGTCGGCAAGCAGGAGGTGGCCGGCCGGGTAAAGGCGAAAAGCTCCAGTACGTCCAGCGCGGGAAACGGCGCAATACCGAGACGCCGCGCGACGGAGGGCGCATGACACAGGATCGGCGCCGCGTTGCCGGCCAGGGATTTCGCCGCCTGTCTGGAAGGCATGCGCTCCATGGTGCCGTTGGGCCCCAGAACCACCGCCTCGCGCAGACCGACCGCGACGATCAGGCGCTTATGGATGGGTTCGGGACCATGCAGGGGCAGGGCGGTATTCATGGCACGATTGTACCGTATCGCGGGGCGGCAGTCGCCGCGCAACTTATTGACGTCCGGGCCCGGTAAGCCTAGGGTCGCGCCGCCCTAAAACTGTGTCATGGAACCGGATTTTGGATACCATACGATCCCTCGCCCAGGATGCCCGCGCCTGGCCTTTTGAAGAGGCCCGCAAGGTTCTCGCCCGCACCAACGGGACGATCCCCGATAAGGGTTATGTGCTTTTCGAGACCGGTTACGGCCCGTCGGGCCTGCCCCATATCGGCACGTTCGGCGAGGTGGTGCGTACTACTATGGTGCGGAACGCTTTTGCCGCCCTGTCCGATATGCCTCACCGGCTGTTCGCTTTTTCCGACGATATGGATGGGCTGCGAAAGGTGCCGGACAATGTACCCAACCAGGAACTCCTGGAGAAGCATCTCGGCAAGCCGCTGACCCAGGTCCCCGATCCGTTCGGCACCCATGAGAGCTTCGGCCACCATAACAACGCCCGGCTGCGCGCGTTCCTCGACCAGTTCGGGTTCGAGTACGAGTTTCAGAGCTCCACCGAGTGTTACAAGGAAGGCCGGTTCGATGCGGCGCTTCTGAATTTGTTGGAGAAATACGAAGCGGTGATCAACGTCATCCTGCCGACGCTGGGCCCGGAGCGGCGCGCCACCTACAGCCCGTTCCTGCCGATCTGCCCCAAGACCGGAATCGTCCTTCAAGTGCCGGTCATCGCGCGGGATACGGATGCCGGCACCATCACCTATGAAAACGAGGATGGCAGCAAGGTGGAGGTTCCTGTCACCGGCGGTCATTGCAAGCTGCAATGGAAGGCCGATTGGGCCATGCGCTGGGCGGCGCTCGATGTGGATTACGAAATGTCGGGCAAGGATCTGATCGAATCGGTCAAACTCTCCTCGCGCATCTGCAAGATTCTCGGCGGACGCCCGCCGGAAGGCTTCACCTATGAGCTGTTCCTGGACGAGGCCGGTGAAAAAATATCCAAGTCACGCGGCAACGGGCTGACGGTGGATGAATGGCTGCGTTACGCCCCGGATGAAAGCCTGCAGCTCTATATGTTCAACTCGCCCAAGAAGGCGAAGCGGCTCTATTTCGATGTCATCCCGCGTCATGTGGATGATTATCTGACCTTCCTCGGCAAATTCGACCAAGAGGAAGAAGCCAAGCGTCTGGAAAATCCCGCCTGGCATATTCATGGCGGCAAACCGCCCGGCCCCGAAGCCCATGTCACCTTCGGCCTGCTGCTCAATCTGGCGTCGGCCTGCAACACAGAGGACCCGGCGGTGCTATGGGGTTTCATCAGCCGCTACGCGGCGGACGCGACGCCGGACAGCGCACCTATCCTCGACCGGCTGGTGGAGCACGCGATCAATTACTACCGGGATTTCGTCAAGCCCAACAAAAGCTACCGCGCCCCCAGCGACATGGAGCGCACCGCCCTCGACGACCTGGTATCGGTTCTTGAGGCGCTGCCCGATGGCGCCGATGCCGGCGACATTCAGAACGAGGTCTATGAAGTCGGCAAGCGCCACGAGTTCGAGGATCTGCGCGGCTGGTTCAAGGCGCTCTATGAAATCCTGCTGGGCCGCGACCAGGGCCCCCGCATGGGATCCTTCATTGCCCTTTACGGTGTCAGTGAGACAGTCACGCTCATCAAACGCGTGCTGGCCGGCGAGGATATTTCCGGCGGTTAGGTTTCCGCCGCCTGCACATGATCGTTGAGAACGTCTGGCAGTTCTGCTGGTGGCACGCGCCCCATGCCGCAATAGGCGGCGACGCCGAAATCGGGCAGGAATTTGCGCGCGGTGGCGATGCGCTCTTCATAGCCTTCCATGTTGTGGATGGCGCCGAGATAAATTTTTGCCCCCTGCGGCTTGAGATCGGCCAGGGGCGCATAGAACGCATCGTCGGCGCGGTCGAGCACCGGGATATGCAGCCAGTCGACGCGCCGGCCCGAGGCCTCGACAAAACCGTTGGCCATTTCCACCGCGCCGCTGAGATCGTCCGGCGCGAAGCGGGGCCAGCCGCCGAGGGTTCCGAAACACAGGTGATAGCCCAGCATGACGTCTTCCGGGATCAGCGGCGACAGGGCACGGAACTGGGGTGTGTTGCGGTCGACGGCGCCGTCGCGCGAATAGCCGGGAACCGCGCCGTAGGAATCCTGCATCTCCGTCGAGCAATCCCACTGGATGGCAAGATCATCCGCCGGAATCTTCTGGATAATCATCTGAAGTTCCGCCGCCAGCGCGTCCTGATAACCCGATCGGAGTTTTTCGATATCGTCGGGGTTGGGAAAAATGCGCGGCGGCAGTGCGCTGACAACCGATGGCATGGATACCTGAAACCGCAGATGACCCGGTAATTCTCCGGCATCCCGCAGGGCCCTGAACACAAAATAGGAATTGACCGCGTCGCGCGCATAACCCAGCCGCCATCCGGGATCGCCGAACCGTACCTTGTCGATGCCGTCCTTCACCTTGAACAGCCAGCTATCGCCGGCATTGCGGGGAAATTGCTGTTCGACACCGTCCACCGGTTCGGGAAAACGCACCACCTCAAGCTGAGGATGGCCAGCGAGGATTTGATAGTGAACCCGGCTGATCCAGTGCTGGCGGGGTCCGATTTCACCATCGGGGATGGTGGTCAGATGATCGCCCAGCGCCCCGCCAAACGACCGGAAGGTTTCCTCGGCCGTGTCATAGGGGATGCTGCCAACCAGATGAAGGGCGTTTGCCATGTCAGATGGGGATGGCCAGCATGGTGTCGATGCGGCGGGATTCCAGAACGATTGTCCGCGCCCTGAATTTGAGTGTGCCGGAATCTTCGACGATGTGATCCAGGTATTTGCCGCAGGCAAAGACCGACATGTCACCTTCCGACATGGTGCGGATTATGGTGAAGTTGGATTGCGTGCGGTGCCCGTCGCCGCCGCTGCTCAGGATCCTGAGCAGGCTGGACATATGGCAATAGGTGTGGGGCTCGAAAATATTGGCCTTACGCAGCGCCGAGATACGGTCGCGGAACATGCCGGTGCCCTCGCAGTAAATCAGGTTGACCGGCAGATCGAGTTCGTAATTTTCGCGGCTGGTCACGCGGTAAATGCCGTCCGACGTAAAAAATTCCGGCCATTCCTCGAGCCGGTCTTCATCGATGCAATGGGCGTAATCCGCCATCAGCGAATCGATTTGCAGCCGTAGCGCCATATGGCGATCGAGATCCAAAGTGGTTGCCATTAAAATTTGTCCTCAAATACCCATACAGTCGCGCCAGGCCTTCCAGAAACCGCGCACCGCCGCTTCCGTGACCCGCGACCCCTTGCTGGGCTCGATGGCGCTGCCCCCCATGGGCATCACGGTGCGGGCGGTTTTGTCGGCTCTGGCGGCCCGCTGAACCCAGCCGCCCACCGCGCCGTCTTCCATGGAGATGAAGCCGGCGGGGCCGACCAGATTGTTGGTTTTGATCCGATGGGCCAGCATCTCCGCATCGTCGTCCTCGAATCCGAGGATGGTCCAGATCAGTTCGGATTTGTCCGGCCCCTGCGGGATGAGCTGGCGCACCGCGAGACAGTTGAGGATCTGCTGAACTACCAGGGTTGGGAAGACGGTCTGGATGGAGTTGGTCACGGTGTCGCCAAGCTCCAGCTTGTGCTCCAGCAGGGCCGGGTCCTCGAGGCTGTATTGATTGTCCAGCGACCGTACTTTTTCCTTGCCGATCTCGTCATCGACGATGGGCGTGCGCTCGGTGTAGCTCAGATGATGCCAACCGCTGTCGCTGATCTTGACGCCCCCGCCCATGGTCGGACGCACCACGCCGAAGGTGTTGTGGAACATGTGCAGCAGGCTGGCGTGATACGAATCCTTGTTGTTCTCCACATAGAGCTTCCAGTTATTGGGGAAGATCTGGCTGTGATAGCCAAGGACTTTCAGGGGCTTGATCAGGACCCGGTCGATGGATGCCAGGAGTTCCGCGCCGATGTAATCGGCAAAGGGCGGCGTCTTCTCGCTGAAGGTGCCCATGATCAGGCCCCGGCACACCTCGACCCGCAAACGCTGCAGCCCGTGGTCTCCCTTGTCGAAGGCTTCGGTCAGCCCGCCCTGGCCGCCCACACCGCGGCTGAACGCGACGCCGGTGAGCCCGCCCTGCAGATTGTAGGTCCAGTTGTGATAGACGCAGGTCAGTTCCTGAACATTGCCGCGCGGCTTGTAACAGACCATCGAGCCCTTGTGGGCGCAGCGATTGACCATGGCATTGATGTCGCCGTTCTCGTCGCGCACCACGATGATGGGCGCGTCGCCGACGAAGGTTGTCTTGTAATCGCCGGGGTTGGGCAATTCCGCGTCCAGGCACAGGAAATTCCAGGTTGGGCCCTGAAAAATACACTCCTGTTCGCGGGCATAGAGGTCGGGGTCCGTATAAACCTGAAAGGGGACCTGCGATGTATCGTCATGGGGCCACACGAAATTGGGCGTATTGTTGTTTTGCAGGGTATCCATCGCGTTATTCTCCGCTGGGCGTGATCGGCAACCGATCGTGATCCTGCCGAGAGATTAAACCATCGGCGGGGTTATGTGAAATCCTCCGGGCTGATTATCGATTGCGCTCGGCTGCCATTGACACCGGCCGTTTAAACATCACATCAATATGTATCGCTGCGATCAAACCCGCGCGATACATATTTTGGCTCTCATCAGCAGAATAGGGGGAGAAGACCATGTCATTGCGTATCAACGATACAGTTCCGAATTTCTCAGCGGAGACGACCCAGGGTGATATTCAGTTTCATGACTGGATCGGCGACGGCTGGGCCATATTGTTCTCGCATCCCAAGGATTTTACACCCATCTGCACCACCGAGCTCGGTTATGCGGCGGGGATGCAGCCGGAGTTCGAAAAGCGCAACTGCATGCTCATCGGCATCAGTGTGGATGGTGTCAGCGATCACAAGAAATGGTCACAGGACATCGAAAGTTCCCAGGGTCATGCGGTGAACTACCCGTTGATCGGCGACCCGAAGCTCGACATCGTCAAGCAATTCGACATGTTGCCGGCGGACGCCGGTGATACATCGGAAGGAAGGACGCCGGCCGACAATGCGACGGCGCGGTCGGTCTTCGTGATCGGGCCCGACAAGAAGATCAAGGCCATGCTGACCTACCCCATGACCACCGGCCGTAATTTCCACGAAATCATGCGGCTCCTCGATTCCATTCAGCTCACCGCCAGGGAACAGGTGGCGACACCGGTGAACTGGCAGCAGGGCGACGACGTGGTGATCGTGCCGGCGGTGTCCGACGAAGACGCCAAGAAGAAATACCCCGGCGGGTGGAAGACACCGCTACCCTATATCCGGCTGGTGCCGCAACCCGGCGCATAGCGATCGTTTTAAGATGAATTAGGAGAAGGGGCGGTCCCAACAGACCGCCTCTTTTTTTGGCCGCTTCTTCACCCGGCTTTCCAACCAAGCCCCAGCCGCGCCACGTTGGGGATTTGGGTCATGCCATCCTCGTGGAACGGCGCCCAGGCGTCGAGCAAGGCCTGTTTGAGCCGTGCGAACGTGGCGTCGTCCATGCCCTCCACCTTATCGGCGAAGCTTCGCTTGAGTCCGTTGGTGACATAGGTCTCCAGATCTTCCACCGGGTTCCTGTATCGCAGCGCACGTTCTTCCGTCTTGACGAAACCCGCCCCGTCCAGAATATCTTTCAAATTCCCCGGCGCGCTCATGGAATGCCGCGCCGGGACAGGACTTTCCATGTCGCCGAAGAAGGCGGCCACCGTGCGGCGCGGCACATGAAAGGGCGGGTTTTCCTCATACGGCCCCCATACCACATAGGCCACACGCCCACCGGGTTTCAGCACCCGGCACGCTTCCGCCGCCGCTGCGATCTTGTCATCGGGGAACATGATCCCGAAACGGCAGGCGACACAATCGAAGCAATTGTCCGGAAAGGGCAGGGACGACATGTCGGCGGCGGCGAAGCGCATGATGTCCAAATCAAGGTTATCCGCGCGGCCGCGCGTGGTCTCCAGCATGCGCGGCGTGAGATCGGTGCAGGTCACGCTGCCTTCTCCTGCCATGGACAGCGCGATACTGACCGCCGGATTGCCGGTGCCGGTGGCAATATCCAGCACGGCCTCGCCGGGTTTGATGCCGGCCTCGGCGATAATCATCTGGTTGAAACTGTCGTCCTGGGATTTGCCCTGAATTGCGGTTTTGGCCCAGACCTTACTGCGTCCCTGCCATTCGTTCCTGGTTCTGTTGTCAGCCATCGCCCTCGCCTGTTCAGCCTCCTTTGGTACCGATGCCCAGCCGGGCGACGACGGGAATTCGGTAGGTGTCGCCGTCCCGCAGATCCGCGCTGGCGTCTTCCACGGCGGCGATCAGGTTATCCCAATCAGTGTCGGACAAATCGCCGATCTTGTTGGGGACGGTGCGCGCGATGGCGCGGCGAAAATAATCGTCACCGGCTTTTACGGTGCGCTCGTAGGCGAAGCGGCGTTCCTCCACATTAGCGAAACCAGCCTCACCGAGGAGAGATTTCAACGCGCCTTCCTGACCCAGATTATGACGCACCATGCGGGGCGGAAACTCTTCCTTGAAATAGGCTCCGAGCCCTTCATTGACGGTCAGATAGGTCGGGTTTTCGTCGATGGTCGCCCATACCAGCCAGGCGGCCCGGGCCCCCGGTCTGAGAACCCGGCAGGCTTCCCGAACGCAGGCGGGTTTGTCGTCGGGAAACATCAACCCGTTGCGGCAGGTAATGGCGTCGAAGCTGGCGTCGGGGAAAGGCAGCGCTTCCATATTGCCGGAAACAATACTGACATTATTCAGCCCGAGACTTTCCGCGCGCTTTTGGGCGACCGAAAGCATGGCCCCTGTCATATCAAAGGCGACCACCGAGCCCGCTTCTTTGATATGCCCCGCAATGGTCATGGTCGGGTCGCCGGTACCCGCGGCGAGATCGAGCACCCGGGAATCCGGCTTGATGTCCGCCGCCTCAATGAGTGCCCGGTCGAATGTCTCGTCGCTTGCCTTGCCGGTCGATGCGCCGGCGGTCCAGGCCGCGCTGCGATTGTCCCAGTAATCCTTCGGGTTCGCCGGGCTGCTTGTCCTGTCGGTCATAGGCGTTTTCCGCCGGTCCGTTCCGCATAATCGAAATAGAGTTCCCGCGCCCGGGCCGCGACCGGGCCCGGCTGCAGCACGCGATCGTCCAGCTGCAGCACCGATTTGACCTTATTGTAATTGCCGGTGGCAAACAGCTCGTCGGCTTCGGAGAGCTCCGGATAATTTATGGGGCGCTCCTCGACATCCCTGCCGTCTTCCCGCAATAGCTGGATGACCCGTTGCCGGGTGATGCCGTCCAAAAAGGTGCCGTTGCAGATTGGTGTCGACACGGCTCCCGCCTTGACCATGAACAGATTGGCCGTGGCCAGTTCCGCCACATTATTGTCGGGGTCGAGAACCACGGCACTGTCGAAGCCTTTGCTTCTTGCCTCCCGCATGGCGCGGGCGACATTGGGGTATAGACAGGCGGTCTTTGCGTCGGTCGGCGCCATGTCGGGGGCCGGGCGACGGAAGCTGGACAGACACACCTTGAGGCCCTTGCCCGGGGGGAGGGGCGCGTCAAAAACCGACAGGATGAATTTTGTACTTTCCGGGATGGCCACGACAAAGCCTTCTTCCGAATACATGAGGGGTCGGATGTAAAGCGCGGCGTCTTCCGGGAATTGCTCGATACCCTCCCAGGCGAGGCGCTCGATTTCCTGTGCGGTGACCGGTGAAATGAGTCCCATGACGTCGGCCGACCGGATGATTCGGGCGCAATGCATATCCATGTCGGGCGCCCGGCGGCCTATGGACCGCGCCCCGTCAAAGACAACCGAGGCCATCCAGGTCGCGTGGGTCATGGGTCCGAGAAGCGGCGGATTACC
The DNA here is from genome assembly GCA_018660305.1 of Rhodospirillaceae bacterium. The sequence continues at coordinate 47,437 of JABJKO010000234.1, read as the reverse complement.
CTCCACCCAATGGCCGTCAATCCAGGTAATGGCGCGCTGATCGGTATCGGTCATGCGCCAATGGTGACCTGTGCGCTGCCACGCCGCAAGAGGTCCCGCTGATTATTGACTGGCCCAGACGATACGGTGCATCCACAGCAAATCGTTGGCGGCAATCACCGGATCCGGATGATCGGCATTCACCGATCGCAACTCAAGCTGCCGTTTGGTCCGGCGCACGACTTCCTTGGCCATGACCTCGCCCTCGAGGGTTTTGGCCACCACGCGATCGCCCCGTCTAACGGGCGCCTCCGGTGACACAATGACCACATCGCCAGGCCGGAAGGCTGGTCGCATGCTGTTGCCCGCTATCTCCAGCGCGTAGGCGGTATCATCGCCGACATCCGGTCCGTCGACATCGCGCCAACCGGTGCCGGCGGGAAACCCGGCATCATCGAAGAAGCCTTTTGCCCCCGCCTTGGCGAGGCCGATCACGGGATAGCGGCGCCCTGTCCCGGCACCCGCAGGCTGCCCGATTAGGGCAACAAAATCGGCTAATGTCGTATCCGTTACAGAGAGGATCTTGGAGACGCTCTCCGTTGTCGGCCAGCGCGGCTTGCCCTGCGGATTAATACGTTTGCTTATATTGAAGGACGTCGGATCCAGACCCGCCCGGCGCGCGAGGCCTGAGGGCGAAAAGCCCGCTTTCGCCGCCAGCCGGTCCACTCCCGCCCAGATATCTTTATGACGTAACTTTGTCACTTTTATTCCTACCCCGGAGATTGCAAAATTAGTTAGTATTTTCCCTTATACCTGTTTTTTTGCGGAAGGTAGGAAATTTTTTAGAATGCGGCGAGTGGTCGCAGTTGAGCGGTACCGGTCAGGGTTCCGTTGGCGTTTCCGCGGTCTGGTAGGAGCGGGCGTAGGACTGGATGTGGTTGACCATGGCGGCAAGGCCATTGGCGCGGTTTCCGCTGAGATGTGATCCCAACTCGATGGCATCAAAAAAATCAGGCGGGGTCTCCAGAATTTCCGCCGGCAGCCGGCCGGAATAGACTCGCAGGAGCAGTGCGATAAGCCCCCGGACGATCATGGCGTCGCTGTCGGCGTCAAAAAAAACCCGCCCGGATTCCTCACGGGCGCGAAACCAGACCTGCGACTGGCAGCCCTTCACCTTGTATTGATCGACGCGGCAATCGTCGGGCAGGCCATTGAGCTGCTTGCCGAGTTCTACGATATATTCGTAGCGGTCGACCCAGCTGTCGAAAAGGCCGAACTCGTCGACAATGCTCTGCTTGGCGTCCTCGATGGAGCCAAATTCAATTTCCATTTTAGGATCTTAGCAATTCCGCCTCGGGAAGTTGCCTTTGATATATATAAACCCTCGCCGCCAATCAATGATGGTGCGACGTTGAAGGCAGGCAGGGCTACCAGCGCATGATCAATTCATCGTCTTTGATCTCGAATCCTTCAAGGCGTCGAAGGAAGGTCATGCCGAGAAGTGATATCTTCATGGGCACCTCCATGACCACCGCCTGAACATCATGAACGGTGATGTCGCCGATGGTGATCTGACTCAGGACGACCGGTGCAAACCGTGCAACGCCATTGGCTGTATTCGCCCGCCCCGTGTAGTTGAGGTCCTTCTCGGAGTAGCCCAAATTCTCGGCGTCGGCCATCGACAGGGCGACCATGCTCGCGCCGGTGTCGACCATGAACCCGACGTCATTGCCGTCAATGTCGGCCCTGACGTAAAAGTGGCCTCGGGGACCCGCCTTGATGACCATCTCATCGGGTGTCGAGGAGTTCGTTTCCTTCTCATGGGGAGGCTCGGGTTCGCTGTCCTGTCTCCAGGCGGCCTGCGGCCCGCTTTTCTCTTCTTTTTTGGCTTCCGGCTCGCCTTCACTTTCCGCGGGCGCCTCTGACCGGTTTAGCATCTCTGCTTCGGACGGTTCACGGTTGCCTGCCGGCCCACCCGTCCCCTGCTGGTAGACCGATTTGTCCGACCCGAAGAATTGCGTGTTGTCGCGTAGCAGAACCACTGCGACAACCATCACACCAATAAATATGGCGGTATTTCGGATGACTGTGCCCAACACCGGCTATGTCTCCCTGTGGTTTCTGCTGGCAGGTGGGGATTTGACAGTCCACAGCTTACGAAATCTCGGATAACAAGCCGTTAAGGCCTCTTTAATTTTTCCGGCAGGCCGCCGCCCTTCAGCGCCCTGACCTTTTGCGTCCTGATTGGGGCTATTTGGCCTGATTTTCGGCGGTTTTCTATTGCTTTATCGGGGGTGCCATCCCCATATACGCCACACGAATTCCGAGAAAACCGGCGCGCTTCCAATGCTGTCTGCGAATCGGCGGATCGCCTATGTTCTCATGCAGTGAACCCTGAATTTGCAGCGACGTCTTTAATGTCATCAGCTGGTCTCAATACGGCCTTCCGGGCAACATCCGCACCGCGGCGCCGGCCATTCGATGCAGCCAATTTCGGTACGGCGCTGCTCCGCCATATTCCTCCCAATCTGGCACATAAGACGGCGATCAAGGCCTTGCGATATGGTTTATTGCCGCCCAAACCCCGGCAGGACGATTCGAGGCTGTCCATTCGGGTGTGGGGGATCGACTTTACCAACCCTCTCGGAATGGCGGCTGGTTTCGACAAGAATGGCGAGGCGACCGACGGATTGCTGGGGCTCGGCTTCGGATTTGTCGAGGCCGGGACCGTAACGCCGCGCCCTCAGCCGGGAAATCCCCGCCCCAATCTGTTTCGGCTGGAAGAAGATTCGGCGGTCATCAATCGGCTGGGCATTCCGAGCCCGGGCATCGATGTATTCGCGGATAATTTGAAGCGTCTCAGGGATCCGGCCGCCGGACCGGTCGGCGCGAATATCGGGTTTAATGCGGGATCCGAGGATCCTCTCCAGGATGTGATCACCAGCATTCGGGTGCTGGCGCCTTTGGTGGACTATCTGGTGCTGAACGTCTCCTGCCCCAATACACCGGGCATGTGTGACTGGCAGGCGCCGGAGAAGCTCGAGGCGTTTTTGGTCGCTGCGGTCGCTGCCGGAGACGAGAGCCCCACCGTAAAACCGCCTCTTCTTGTAAAAATCGCCCCCGACCTCGATTCCTCGCATTTGCGCGCCCTGGCCGGCATCGTCGTTGGCGCCGGCATAGACGGCGTGATCGCAACCAATACGACGGTCACCCGCCCGGCCACGCTCAGAAGCGAAAAAGCCCACGAAACCGGGGGGCTCAGCGGCCCTGTCCTGTTTGATCAATCGCTCAGAAATCTGAGAGAACTCTATCGGTTGACCGAAGGGTGTATCCCGTTGATCGGCTGCGGCGGCATCTCCAGCGGCAAGGATGCCTATGCCAAGATTCGGGCCGGCGCGTCGCTGATCCAGCTTTATACCGCCCTGATCTATGGCGGGCCCGGGCTGGTGGCGGATATCAAGGCGTCGCTGCTCGGCCATCTGCGGGCCGACGGGTTTGACACCGTTGCCCAGGCGGTCGGTGCGGACCACCGTTAGAGCTCTATAGGGCTCTAACCTCTTCATTTTCCATTCATTAACCTAACTTCAAGGGGTGCGCGGCAGACTCCGTCCATTCGCGCAACACAGGATTTCCATGTCCGCCCTGACCCATATTCTCATCGCCGTCGCGTATACCTTGGTCGCGACCACTATCGCCGTCGTGATTCCGCGCTGGTTTCCCGAACTCGGCCCCAATACGGGCATCCTGGCCGGTGGTGCGGTACTTTTAGGCGCCGCGCTGCTGCACGAGGTGTTTTCACGCCAGGAGAGCCAGTCGCGGGTGTTCGATGAAGTCCAGCTTCTGAAGACCGAAAACGACGATCTGCGTCTGTCGCTCGACGAGGCGAAATCCGACGTCATAACCATGCGGTCGGCGCTCACCTCGCTCAGCGATGAGCACGAAACGGCGAGCAAGAACGAGAAACGCGAGGTCGATTCTGTCATTGCCGAGGTCAAGGTTCTGCAGGGGCTGATCGAGCAGTTCGCCACCGCCAAGACGGTAAAATCCACCGCTCAACCCGGGCCCCGACCGGCCGGCCAACCCGGGACCCGACCGGCCGCCGATGAACGCGATGTGGTCGAAGACACGCCTGTCAAATCGGTGGCGTCTTCCCCCGTTTCACCCAAGCCGCTGGCCGTTGCCGCCCTGAACGGGCCCGACAACAGAATGGTCAATCCCGCGGATACGCTGCCGCCGGTGGCGACCGATCTGGACGACGATACAATTCTGGAGATCGTGCGGGATGGGCTGGAGCGCAACTGCGTCGATCTGGTGCTGCAGCCCATCGTCCGTCTGCCCCAGCGAAAACGGACGTTCTTCGAGGCCTTTACCCGTATCCGTGATCAAAACGGCTCCATGCTGGTGCCCAACCAATATATCGGAATCGCCGAGCGTGAGGGGTTGGTGGCGGCCATCGACAATATGATGCTGTTCCGCTGCGTGCAGCTCGTCCGGCGCACCCAGAAACGTAATTACAATGTCGGGGTGTTTTGCAATATCTCGGCGCACAGCCTGACTGACCGCCATTTTTTCAGCAACTTCATCGAATTCATGGCCGATAACGCCTCGCTTGCGCCCGATCTGATCTTCGAGTTCCCCTATGCGACCATTGCCAATCGGGACGAGGAGATCGAACAGCATCTGCGCGAGCTGGCCAATCTCGGTTTCCGTTTCTCGGTGGATCAGGTGTCCAGCCTCAATGTGGATTACGGCGATCTGATGCGGCACCACTTCAAATATATAAAGGTGGAAGCGGACATCATGCTCGAAGAAATGCGTCGGCCCAGCTCGAATATCGCGGTCGAGGACATCAAACGGGTGGTCGACCGCCATGGCATGGATCTGATCGTGGAAAAGATAGAGACCGAGCAGGTGCTTCTGGAACTGCTCGATCTGCGTGTTGATTTCGGGCAGGGCTACCTGTTCGGCGCCCCGCGCCTGGCACGCATCGAGTAGCGTTCAGCCTGCTCGATTGTCGCCGCCCGGACGGCAGACGCTTCCCAACCGCATCGACCCGTGGCACAAGGTGGTTGAACCGACCCTGCCGACGGAGTGTCACGCATTATGCCACCACAGATCAGGCTCGCCGATGGCATCGCGGGCTTTGTTTCAGAATACGACGCGATCATCATTGATTTGTGGGGCGTCATCCATGACGGCGTCAGTCTCTATCCGGGTGTGGCGGATTGCCTGCAGGAACTCGTCGACCGACAGATACCCTACGCCATGCTGACCAATGCGCCCCGCCGTTTCCACGCCATCGCCAAGGGGATGGTGAAGATGGGGCTACCGGAAAGTCTCTATCCCCATATCATGTCGTCGGGCGAGGCAACCTGGCTCGGTCTGAAGGAGCGCCGGGAGGCGTGGTTCGACGATGTGGGCACGCGCTGTTTTCACATCGGGCCGGCGCGGGACGAAAATCTTTTCGAGGAGGTCGACCTCGAACGGGTGCCGTCCGTGGAGCAGGCCGACTTTATCGTCAATACTGGACCCTGGGAGGATGGCGAACTGGTCTCCGATTATGAGGACCAGCTGGCGGCTGGCGCGCAGAAGGGTTTGAAGATGGTGTGCGCCAATCCGGATCTTGAGGTTATTCGTGGTGGACGAAAAATTATCTGCGCCGGGGCTTTGGCGCAACGCTACGAGGAACTCGGCGGTGATGTGCTGTATTACGGCAAACCCTATCGGCCCATATATGAGAGCTGCCTGCACCTGATAGGCGATCCGGAGCCGTCCCGAGTCCTGGCGATCGGTGATTCGCTTCGCACAGACATCGCCGGCGCGGTAGGGATGGGCATGGATTCAGTTTTGGTGGTCGGCGGTATTCACGGCGCTGAATTTTCCGGCGGCGACCCCAATGACAGGGCCGCTATCGAGGACAAAATTACGCAAACCTGCGCCCGCGGCGGGCACTTTCCCATCGCCGCGATCACCCGATTTTCCTGGTAGATTCGTTATCCACATTGCACCATCATTTCAGTCCATATCATGCCGAATACCTTTACTTACAATGGGGTTGCCTGATAAGGATGCAGCTTGCAGGGGGACGGGGAAAAGTGCGCTGACGCGGATAATTAGCTACATCCTGGGCACAAAATTGCGGGCCATTTCGGCCCCTGACTTTCCCCCGCCTCGTTTGGATCGTGGTACGGCGGAATAGGTGACATGATATTCCGATCGATATTGGGCCTCGGCCGTCCAGCTGTTATTGCCTTGGTCGTGAGCGCGCTATGGATGCTGCTCTGTATTGTTTATGTGCAGGGGGCCGTCGGCTGGTCGCAGATTTTGACACTGTTACCCCCTGAACTGGGGTCGATGTTCACCGGTATTTTCGCGCCGCTGGTTTTTCTCTGGCTGGTCATGGCCTATGTGGGGCGTGGGCTGGTAATTCGCGACACGGCCAACGCCCTGCAGAAAGAACTCCAGAAGCTGACCTATCCGGTCGATGAGGCCGAAGAGCGCGTTTTTGAGATTGCTGAATCCCTGCGTCGGCAGGCGCAGGAGCTATCCAGCGTTTCCGAGCGCGCGGTTTCCCAGGCTCAGTATCTGCATGATGGGCTGCACCGTCAGACCGAACAGCTTGATGCGGTGGCCGGGCGCCTGTCCGAGCGGGCCGTCGCCGTTCATGAATCGGTTGAATCGCAAGTCAAACAACTTGAATCCGTGTCCCATGAGGTTCTCGGCCATCTCGAGGGCACGGGCGAGGCGTTTGATCGCCGGTTAAAGGACATGGGGCCCTTTGCGGAAGCGGCGGCCGAACGGGTTCAGGCGGCAGCCGACGCCGTCCGGAATCATACCGATAGCGTCCTGTCGAACTTCGGCCAGATCAGCGCCGGCGTCGAGGATACCGGCTCGCAGTTCAAAGGCCATCTGGAGGATGTGGTCAGTCAGTCGGATGAGGCCATTGCCCGCATCAACGATGTCGGGGAAGCCTTGCAGGACCATGCGCGCGGCTTGAACACGACGGCCGAACAGGCGCTGGATCGCGCCCGCCAGCTTGGCGATACCTTCCGGCAGCAATCGGTCACGCTAATCGCGGATCTGAAGCAGTCGGTGAATAATGTGGATGATGTGTCGGACAATTTCCGGCAGCGCACCGAGCAACTCATGGCGGGCGCCCGCAGCACTGTCGCGCAGGTTCATGAGACCATGGAGGCGTTTCGCGACGAGGCGGCTTCTCTCGCCGATTCAGCTGACGGCGCGGTCAGCAAAATCCGGGCCGTCGGGGAGATCATACACACGCGCAGTGAGGAATTTTCCACCGCTGCCGACGGCATTACGGATCAGGCCGCGAAGAAGGTCGCGGAGGCAGGTGAAATGCTGAAGCGCAATGCCGACGAGATTGCCGCTAACGCGGACCGCGCCATTGCCCAGGCCCGCGCCCAGATGGACGAAATCTCCAGCGCGTTGGGCGCTAATGCGAAACAGATGGCCGATGACCAGGAGCAGGCCGGGGTCAACGCGCGCGCGATGGTGGACCGGCTGTCCTCCATGCTGCGCCGGCAGGCCGAGGAGGTTTCGGAAATCGCCACCGGTGTGGGCTCCGAGGCACTGGCCAAGGTGGAAACTGTCGGGACGGTGTTCCGGACCCAGTCCGAGCGCATGGCGGCCGACGCGGAACGGACCGCGGGGCTGATCGAAGCGCGCATCGAGGAAGTTGATGCCGTACTGAACCAGCACAGCGAGTCGCTCAACGCCACCTCCGCCGCCGCCGTGGAGACCGTGCGCAACAAGGCGGACGAGGTTGCCGAAGCGCTGCGGGAACAGCTCCGCGCGTTCAGCCAGACCGCCGAGGCGACATCGGCGACGGCCTATGAAAAATCCCGCGAGATTCAGGTGGCGCTGCGCGTCCATGCCGATGACAGCGTGGAAATCTCGAAGGATGCGGCGGAACGCACCATGGTCCGGCTCGAGGAAGTCGGTATGGCCCTGCGCAACCAGACCAATGCGCTAAGCGAAATGTCGGAGCACACCGCGACGGAAGTCCAGGCACGCATCAAGGAAATTGACGTGGTCATGGCGGCGGAAGCCGAGAAGCTGAAGGAAACCACCACGACCAGCACGGCCCAGATTGTGGCGAAGGCCGATGAAGTCTCCGACGCGGTTCGCAAACAGACCGATGAATTTGCGGCAGCCTCCGAGAAAGTCGCGGCCCAGGCGGCCTCCAGGGTCAAGGTCGTCGGTGCGGCCCTTGTCAAGCAATCGAGCGATTTCGACGAGGTGTCGATCCGTGCGGCGGAACGCAGCGAGGAGATCGCGGCGACCTTTGCCAGGCGAACGGAGGAGCTTGTCTCTGCTGTCGACCGCGCGGCCGAGCGAACCGGGACTATCGGCAGTACGTTCGTCCAGCAATCGGACCGGCTGCTGGAATCTTCCGAGACCGCCAAGGCCCATTCCGAGAAAGTCCAGGATCTGCTGGCAACGCAGGCCGATGCGGTGGACCGCCTGGCCGGCCAATTGACCCGGCGGGCCGAAGAAATGGGCCGGGCCGCTGAAACGCAGCTCGAACGGCTCACCGCCATGACCGAACGGGCGGCGGAACAGGCCAACATGGTCAGTGAAACCATTGCCGCGCAAACCGAGACGGTGCGCACGACATCGGACGAAACCGTGGAGAATCTCACCATTGTCGGCAACGCCCTGCAATCCCAGGCGCGGGCCATGGTGGATTCGAGCACGACGGCCGCAAAGGAAATCGCCGATGTGATCTCCGCCCTCAACGATGAATCCAGCGCTCTCGATACGTCGGCCGGCGTGGCGGAAGAACGTGTGCAGAGTATCGGACGGGTCTTTCGGCACCAGGCACAGGAGCTCGCCGCGGCTTCCGAGACAGCGGCCCGGCAGGTGGATTCAGTGCGTCAGGCCCTGCAGCGCCATTCCGGTGAAATGACCAATGCGCTGGACCGGGCGGCGGGCCAGGCGACCCAGATCGGGAATTTGTTCGGCGAGCAGGCGGAATCCCTGGTGGATGCGGCAGATAAGGCGGACGCGCAGGCCAAGATTATTCGTCAGAACACGTTCGATTCGCGCCGCGATCTGTTCCTGCGCGCGTCGCGCTTCGTGATCGAGGATTTGAATTCCACGGCGATCGATCTCAACCGCCTGCTCGACGAGCAGGGATCTAACAAGCTATGGCCGCGCCTGACGCGGGGCGACAAGGGTATCTTTGTGCGCGGCATGTTGCAGGACGATGCCCGCCATGCCCGAGACGTGATCCGACTCAAGTTCGAGGAGGACGAGAATTTCCGCAAATACGTCCAGCGCTATCTCGATCATTTCGAACGCCTTCTGAACGAAGCCAACGAAAGCGATCCGGAAAATCTTTTGAGTTCCACGTTTCTGTCGGCGGACATCGGCAAGCTCTATCTGCTGCTCGCCCGGTCGGTCGGCCGGCTCAACTGAGTTTGCCCCGCTTCCCTAGCTGGCCTTTTCCAGCTGCCGTTCCGTGCCTTTCTGATGGAGATGGGTCGTGCCTGCCCTGTTGCTGACCATCTTTATCGACACGGTGGGGTTCGGCATTGTCCTGCCGCTTCTGCCCTACTTCGCTGAAAAATTTGATGCGTCGCCGCTGCAGGTGACATTGCTGGCGACGGTCTATTCGATTGCTCAATTTCTCCTTGCCCCCCTCTGGGGGCGGTTGAGCGACCGTTGGGGCCGGCGTCCGATCATTCTGTTTACCCTGGGCGGGCTGGTACTCGGCTATTTCTGGCTGACCCTGGCCGACTCGTTACTGGCCCTGTTTCTCGCCCGCGCCTTCACCGGTGCGATGGCATCGAATAACGGTGTCGTCAGCGCCTATATAACCGACATCACCTCGGTCGAGGATCGCGCCAGGGGAATGGGCCGGGTTGGTGCCGCCCATGGGCTGGGATTCATCGTCGGTCCGGCCATCGGTGGCCTGTTCGCCGGCGCCGATCCGGTCAATCCCGATCTGCAGCTTCCGTTCCTGATCGCGGCCGGACTGTCGGCGACGGCCCTTGTCATCGCCATCGTGCAGTTGCGTGAGACGGTTACCGAGGAGACCCGCGAAGCGGCCGCGCGGGGCCAGAGAAGCCCCTTTCGGGTTTTCCGCGAAGCCATCGGTCTGCCGCAGCTCGGTCTGTTGCTCCTGCTGCTGACCATGACGCCTTTTGTCTTTTCGGCGGTGGAAACGACCTTTGTCATGTGGTCGGAGCGCGCGCTTGGCTGGGGGCCCCTGCAGAACGGCCAGATCTATACCTTCATGGGGCTCGTCGCCGCGGCGACCCAGTGGTTTCTCGTTGGCCGTCTGACCAAGCGGTTCGGCGAGCACCGGCTGATCAGGGCGGGGGCGGTGCTGATCGGCATTGGTGTCTTTATTCTGCCTTTCATGACCGGTCCCGCGGGGCTCTGTCTGGCCTTCGGATTCATTGTATTCGGCGTCAGCATCAATAACCCGTCCCTCAACAGCCTGATCTCGCAATATGCCTCGCCCGGCGAACGGGGCAGCCTGTTGGGGGTCTCCAGCTCCTGTTCGGCCCTGGCACGGATTACCGGGCCGGCCTGGGGCGGATTCGCCTTTGGCGCCTTTGGGCGTGATTGGCCTTTTCTCTCGAGCGCCGTGGTTATGCTGCTGATGCTTGCCCTGGCCCTGCGGCTCAAACCCCGTGCAATTGCGCCTGCAGGCGATGGACGCGAGGGGTGATTTTGGTCAGGCGTGCCTTTGTCCTTGACGCTGGCGGCCTGGCTTATTAAAACTCGCGGTCTCCGGGCCCAATGTGCCCGGTTTGTTTTCGTGCAGAGCACGTTGGAAAAGTCGGGCTAGGATCATGTCGAGACGCTGCAGCATCACCGGTAAGGGCGTATTAGCGGGCAATAATGTGAGCCATGCCAACAATAAGACACGCCGCAGATTTTTGCCGAATATCCAGAAAACCACGCTGCTGTCCGATGCGCTCGGTCAGGCCATCAGCATGAAGCTGTCGACCAACGCCATCCGCACCATCGAAAAGAATGGTGGCCTCGACGCCTATTTGCTGTCCACGTCCAACGACAAGCTCACCGACGAGGCAAAACGGCTGAAACGGCGCATCAAAAAGGCCTCGGCCGCCGCTTAATAAGCGACGCGGCACTACCCCCATAATACTGCTCTAGTTTAAATTTCGCCGTTTGCGCGGAGTACGGAATAGGCTCGGTTGATGACCTTAAGCCGTTCTTCGGCTTCCTTATTGCCGCCGTTGGCGTCGGGGTGGTGGCGTTTGACCAGATCCTTGTAGCGCGATTTTATGTCGTCCCGGGTGACCGGTGCCTCCAGGTTCAGAATGGCGAGCGCTTCGGATTCGTCCGAACCGGGCCGCGGCCGCCAGCCCTCCTGTTCATTGTTTGCTCGAATGCGCTCCTGATCCCAATCGTCCTGACTGAACACGCCAAAATCCATTATGGGGCCATCGGCCGGGATGCCTCTGCGGCCGTTTTGGCCGCCCAGAGGCCAGGTCGGCCGCCACCAGGTGGTGTCGGCGCGAATCTGTTTCTCGATCTCCTGCGGGTTCATGCCGGCGTAGAAGTTCCAGCGCGCGTTATAGGCACGCACATGATCCATGCAGAACCAGTAATAATTGTTGAGGTCGTCGCGGGAACGGGGCGCCCGGTGTTCGCCGAGCTCGTCGCAGCCCGGGGCGTCGCACAAACGGAGTCCGTTGCGCATTTTAGGGGCGCCCAGGATGTCGACGACGTTTTTCTTTCTAGCCACGGAAACAGTATGGTGACGGTTGAAAAAAGTGACAAGACTTTGCTTAACCGGTGACGTCTGTGATCGTATTACCGATCCCCGGTATAAAGCTCCGGCCATCGGTCGCGCACGATCTCACCCTTACTGGAGAGTGCGTGACAGGTATTGACCTGATAGGGCTTGTCATCGGCACGGTCCTCCGGTGCGGCATCGTCCTGACCCGATTCACGAATGACCGATTTAAATCCCAGGACACCGACCAACCCCAACAGATCGACAATGTGGACGCAACCACCGACTCCACCGAACAGGTCGCGAATGCGGCGGTTCCACCCGCCTCCGATTTTCTCGCCCTTGAGCTGCTGATAAGCGGGGACGATGCCGGGACAAAGGGGGTAGGGGTGCGCATCCATGGAGACATCCACGGAGACAATCTCGACGGTGTCATCCAGCGTCAGCCGGAGGCGCATATCGTGGATGGGATCGCCGGCTTCAATGATCCCGCCTGTATAGTTCTTGATGGAGACGGCGGCGACATCAACCAGCCGTCCCTCCACATCCCACATACCGTCCTGACGCCGAAAGCTCGAAATTTCGATCTGGCGTGTCTGAATGGGGTCACGCGCGGCAGGTTCCGGTAGGGGCATTTCAATCCTCGTTTCTCATCTGTGTTCGCAGTCAATATTAGCTAGAGTAAACCCGCTATCAATGCGTTGCCGGATTCTCCGTCTTGGCCGGTGGCGTAATCCTGATCAGGGCGAGCCGGTTGCGCCGCCTGCTTACCACCTCAAAGCGGAACCCGTAGGACATGAAAATTTGTCCCTCCTCGGGAATGACCTGGCCAATCTGAATGACCAGCCCGGCGATGGTTGCGGCATCGTCATCCGGCAGGACCCATTCGAAACGGCGGTTGAGGTCCCGTATGGTCACCCGCCCGTCCACCAGATAGGAACCATCGCTTTGCGCTCGGACACCCACGGGAACGATGTCATGCTCGTCGGAAATATCGCCGACGATTTCCTCCAGAATATCCTCGAGGGTAACGATGCCCTGAAGCGACCCATATTCGTCGACCACAAGGGCAAAATGCTCGCGGCGCCGGCGGAACGCCTGGAGCTGGTCGAGCAGCGAGGTTGATTCCGGAATAAACCAGGGGGGTGTCGCTTCGGCGTCGATATCGATTTTGTCGAGATTACCGTGATGGACCTGGACCTGCCTCAGAAGGCCTTTGGCATGCAGGACGCCGACAATATTGTCCATCTCGCCCCGCCAAAGCGGAATGCGCGTATAGGGACTTTGCACCACCTGATCGACGATCTGGCTGGGCGGCGAATCGCCATCGATCATGACCATGTCCTGGCGGTGATGCATGACCTCGCTGACGTCGACGTCGGCGAGATCCAGTATGGAACGCAGCATGACGCGTTCCTGCTGCGTCTCCGGATCATCGTCTCTGTGCAGCTCGATGGCGCCCCGCAATTCCTCCACGGCCCGCAAATTTTCTTCGTCGTCGCCCAGCCTGACACCAAACATTTTCATGGTCGCCTTGATGACAACATTCACCGTTTCCGTGATGGGCGACAGCACCGTGACCACGTGCCGGAACGCCGGCGCGACCGCCAGCGCCACCCGATCGGCATTATAGAAGGCGTAGGTCTTTGGCATGACCTCGCCGAAGATCAACACCAGCAGGGTCATGGCGCCGGTGGCATAGAGAACGCCCCGGTCGCCGAAATAGGCGATCATCAGGCTGGTCGCCATGGCCGAGGCGAGGATATTGACGAGATTGTTACCCAGCAGGATGGCGCCAATCATTTTCTCGCGCCTGGCAAACAGCTTTGTCACGATGCCGGCCCGTTGATCGCCCTGCTTCTCCAGGAGGTGCATGCGGGGCTGTGACGCGGCGGTCATGGCGGTTTCCGATCCGGAGAAAACGCCGGAGAGGAAGAGGAGAATGAAAATGCCTCCAATTGTCAGGAGCGTATCAAATTCCATTAGTCGGTGTCCTTGAATGGGACGCTGGGCATGAGAAAGTGGGGATCGATTTCAGTGTCATCACGCGGCGAGCGCGTCCTGAAGCACGGCGTGGACGTCTTTCAGCGGGACGTCGTCCGTGATGAAGGCATCGCCTATGGCGCGGGTGAGAACGAAGGAGATTTTTCCATCGCTGACCTTCTTGTCCTGACGCATATGGTCGATGAGAACATCGGCAGACCAGCTCTGGTCCGCCAGATCCTGCAGCCCGGTCATGAGACCGGTATTGGTCAGATGCCGACGCACGCGCGCGGCATCTTCCGGCGTGCACAGCCCCAAGCGGCTGGAAAGATCGAAGGCCATGACCATGCCGATGGAGACGGCTTCGCCGTGGAGCAGGCGGGAACCAAATCCCGTTTCAGCCTCCAGCGCATGGCCAAATGTATGACCAAGGTTCAGTAAGGCGCGCTTGTCCGCCTCTTTTTCGTCCTCGGCGACGATTTTCGCCTTCGCTTTGCAACTGGTAACGATGGCCCGCCGGCGCAATTTCTCGTCACCTGCCAACAGCGCCGCGCCGTTTGTTTCCAGCCATTGAAAAAATTCGGCATCCCCTAACAGGCCGTATTTGACGATTTCCGCGTAGCCCGCCTGGAGTTCGCGCAACGGCAGACTATTCAGAATACCGGTGTCGGCGAGTACCAGTCTTGGCTGGTAAAAACTGCCGATCAAATTCTTGCCGTGGCTTGTATTGATCCCGGTCTTGCCACCCACAGAACTGTCCACCTGGGCCAGCAGGGTGGTGGGGATCTGGATGAAATCGATGCCGCGCAACGTCACGGCGGCGGCAAACCCCGTGATGTCGCCGATGACGCCGCCCCCCAGCGCCACCAAAGTGGAGGAGCGCTCCGGCGCAAAATCCAGAATTTGATTGGCCAGGGACGCGAAGACGGAAAATTCCTTTGTGTGCTCTCCCGGTTCAAGCACGATGATTTCGCTTGCGATACCGGCATCGTCAAAGGATTGGCGAAGGGCGGCCAGATGCAGGCCCGCGACGGTTTCGTCGGTAATAATCAGGACCGGCTGGCGTCGAATCAGTGGTGCAACAAGGGCGCCTGCCGACGCAAGGACATTGCCGCCGACGACAATGTCGTAGCTGCGGTCACCGAGGGCGACGGCGATGGTCTCCGATTCGGTCACCCGGTTTCCTCTCCGGCCTGTGCCTGCAGGAAATGCCGCAGCGCGTCGATGGTACGGTCGACGGTGACCTGTGGTGCTTCGCGGGCACTGTCCACCACGATATCGGCCTCGGCATATTTCGGATGACGTTCCGCCATCAGGCGCTCCAGCGTTTCCCGCCGGTCGCCCTCCTGCAGCAGCGGACGGTCGTTGCGCCGCCCGGTTCGACCGAGAAGCAGGTCAAGATCAGCGCGCAGCCAGACCGATATGGCGTTTTTGCGGACCTCCGCCCGCGTCGTTTCATCCATGAAAGCGCCGCCCCCGGTTGCCAGGACCTGTATCGGATCCTTCAAAAGCCGGGCGATCACGCGGCGTTCGCCGTCGCGGAACGCTTCTTCGCCGTAGAGTTCGAAGATGTCCGGTACGGAGCAGCCGGCGGCTTTTTCGATTTCGGTATCCGCATCCACAAAAGGCATAGAAAACCGTTCTGCCAATCGGCTTCCAATGCAGGTCTTGCCCGCCCCCATCAGCCCCACGAGGACGATGGATTTCGGAATTTTGGGCAGCGAGGGTGACGTCATCACATCTATGGTGCGAGGTTGGCAGGGACATTCCCAGCGTTGAAAGAAACGCCGCTAACCGGTAGACTGCCCCAAATTTGCCATGGTTGGCCTATATCTACCATAACGTCATTGAATATAAGACGAATTTCGCACTTTGTCGCCCGGAATTGCAGTTTCTGGCGTGTAAACGATTCGATAGTGCAAACGAGGCTAGGTTGAACGATCCATGATGCGGTTGACCCTGATAATTCTAGTGATCCTGGTGGGAGGTATTCTGGCCGGTGGGATTTTTCTTGCCACTTGGGATATCCCGGCGCCCTCTGCGACCGTCGAAAAGGAAGTCCCGGATGATCGCTTTCCGCGCTAGCCTGATCGCTGCGTCCGTCGCCGCGGTGTTCATCGGCGGATATTCCGCGATTGCGGATGAACGGGCCGGTCGACAAATCGTCCAGACGATACCGGACGAGTCTGGCGCGGGGCCCGTTCGCTTGGGCCCCCGGCGTGCCATTTCCCCGGTGCCCGCGGAAGGCGTACTGGAAACGGTTCCTGCCAGGGCAACGCCGGAAGAGGGTCTCTCCACGACTGTGTCTCCGAGCGGGGAAGCTGGCCCTGTCGATGTCCAGATGCTCCAGGCCGTCGATGCCGATTCAGTCGGTGTGATCGATGACAAGGATGGCGGTCTGGGTGTCGATATGTGGGGCGCCGCCGATCGTAATTATATTGGCCGCGTTATCGCGCTATTGCCGCGGAACGTCTGGTCCCCGACCATGCGCGATTTGTTGCGGCGGCTTTTGCTGACGCGCGCGATGGCGCCGCCCCGCGAGACGCCGGGGCCGGGTTTGCTGCCGCTTCGTATAGACGCGCTTTTTGCTCTGGGTGACCTCGAGTCGGCTCTTTCGCTGATCTCCCGCGCGCCCATTGCCCCGCTTGATGAACAATTGCTTCGGACCGAGGTTGAAAGCCGGTTCTTCCGGCAGGATACGACCGGCGCCTGCGGTCAGGTGCGGGCCGCGGCGCAGGATTATAAGGATGCCTATTGGCAGCAAGCCATGGCCTATTGCCTGGCCCTGGCCGGCAAGACAGCCGAGGCGGCCCTGCTATCCGACATTCTCGCGGAGCGGTCGAATGCGGTTCACCCGGCATTCTTCGCGGCGATGGATAGGCTCTCCGGCGGGCCGCCTCCCGAGATCGCAAGCCTGCTGGAACCCTCAGCGCTTTACCTGTCCATGATGAGGACAGCCAGCCTTACCCTGCCGCGCGACGTTTCCAGCGGTGCGTCGGCGTCGGTCCAGAACGCGGTGGCGCTCAGTCCCAACGCCACTCTTGATCTGCGTCTCGAGGCTGCCGAAAAGGCCGCGGAACGGGGGATTCTGTCTGGAAAGACGTTGGTCGACATATATGGCGCGGTCCCCTTCGAGGATTCCGTTCTCAAGGACCCGTTGGCCCGGGCGGCTGCGGAATGGGGGCCGAAGGGGCGGGCTCTGTTGATGCGGGTGGCGGATAATCAGTCCGTGCCGGCAGCGCGTGCCGAGGTCCTGCAGAGCGCTCTCAAGCTTGCCCGGGAAAATGGCGGCTACCGGGTAATTGCCGTGGCTTCCCGCCCGTGGCTGGTTGCCTTCCCGCCGGTCTCCGAGTTGGCCTGGTTCGCCGGTACGGCGGCACGGGCTCTCATCTCCGCTGGGGAGTTTGACGCGGCCCGCGGCTGGGTCCGGTTGGGCTTGAAACACGCGAATGACACGGCTGGAGAGGGTGTCGCCCCGGGTGCCCTTTGGCCCCTGGCAATGGTTCTGGGTGTCGAGGCAAGCGAGAGCGCGTCGCCGGCCGCGCTGGTCGCCTGGTGGCAATCGCGCAATCAGGCTGGTACGGAAAGTGCGATCGAGGCGGCGCGGGCCTACTACGCGCTTCTTGATATGCTGGACGTCGCCATCCCCTCGGAATTATGGACGCCTATACTCGGTGCGGCGCCGCCCAAAGAGGCGCGTATCCCGGGACCGGGGATTGAGAGCGCGTTACGCCGCGCGGCAATGGCCGGCCATAAGGGGGAGGTGGTCGGGCTGGCGCTTGTCGCCCTCGGTGAGACCGGACCAGCGGCGAACAATCTGCATGCGGTGGGCATGGCGGTGCGGGCTTTGCGCCAAGTTGGCCTGACGATTGAAGCTCAACGGCTGGTGGCTGAAGCCGCCATTGCTGCAGGACTTTGACGAATCCGCAGGGCCGCCGACCCTTGGGGCCATAGGCCTCGGGACGCTAAGGTAGAACGGCATGGTTGACGCACCGTTTGATCACATTGAGTCGTTTCTCGAAATGATTGTCGTCGAGCGGGGCGCGGCGAAAAACACCAAAGAAGCCTATCGCCGCGATCTCGACGATTTTTCCGCCTTCGCGGCAGTGCGCGGCGGGGCCCCGTTGACGGCGGATACGGCGCTGGTAAGGCTTTATATTACGTCTCTCGCCGACCGTGGGATGACGGCGACAACATCGGCTCGGCGCTTATCGGCCCTGCGGCAGTATTTCAAATTTCTGGTGGCGGAGGGCGTTCGTACGGACGATCCCAGTACGGGTGTCGACAGTCCGCGGCGCGGGCGGCCGCTCCCCAAAATTCTGACCGAAGCAGAAGTCGAGAAACTGCTGGGGGCGGCGCAGCAAGAGGCGGGACCCCGCGGTCACAGGCTGGTCGCCCTGATGGAGCTGCTTTACGCGACAGGGCTGCGCGTGTCCGAACTGGTTGGCTTGCCGCTCGGGGCTCTGGCGCGGGACCGGTCCGTGATCGTCGTTCGCGGCAAAGGCGGGCGGGAGCGCATGGTCCCGTTGAGCGAGCCGGCGCGGCAGGCGGTGGATGCCTGGCTCCCTCACCGGGTGCAGTTTATGGCGGAGGGCGCCGCGTCACCGTGGCTGTTTCCGGTCCGGCGGGCCCGATCCGGTCATCTGTCGCGGGATCAGTTCGGCATCATGCTCAAGGAATTGGCGGCATCGGCGGGGCTCGACCCGGCCATCGTGTCGCCGCATGTGCTGCGTCATGCCTTTGCCAGCCACATGCTGGCCCATGACGCGGATTTGCGGTCGGTTCAGCAGATGCTGGGCCACGCCGATATCTCGACAACACAAATTTACACCCATGTACTGGACGAGCGGCTAAAATCACTGGTACGGAACTACCATCCATTGGCGGGAGCCACCCTTTAATCGCCGTGCGCCACCCTATAGACCTGCTGAAATACCGGGGAGCCCTATGCAGCATTTCCTTGAGTTTGAAAAATCCATTGCCGAGCTTGAAGGCAAGATGGAGGAACTTCGCCACCTGAACGATATCGGCGACATTAAGATCGCCGACGAGGTGTCCAAGCTGCAGAGCCGGATCGACCGCTCTGTCAGCCAGATATACGGCAAGCTGTCGGCCTGGCAAAAAGTACAGGTGGCCCGGCACCCCAACCGCCCGCACTGCGTCGATTTTATCGGCGGCCTGGTGGATGAGTTTACGCCGTTGGCCGGCGACAGGGCCTATGCCGAGGACACGGCTATCCTTGGCGGGCTAGGGCGATTTCGCGGCCGGTCGGTTGTCGTCATTGGCCAGGAAAAAGGCAACGATACCGAATCCCGTCTCCAGCATAATTTCGGTATGGCGCGCCCCGAAGGATACCGCAAGGCCATCCGGCTCATGGATTTGGCGCAGCGCTTTAATATTCCCATCTTGACCTTCGTGGACACGCCGGGCGCTTATCCCGGTATTGGCGCGGAAGAACGCGGCCAGGCGGAAGCCATCGCGCGGTCCATCGAAAAATGCCTGCAGCTCACCGTCCCCATGGTCAGCGTCGTCATCGGCGAAGGAGGATCCGGCGGCGCCATCGCCATTGCCGCGGCGAATAAGGTGCTGATGATGCAATATTCGATCTATTCCGTGATCTCCCCCGAAGGCTGCGCCTCGATTCTGTGGCGCAGCGCCGATCATGCGGAAGAAGCCGCGGAAGCACTCAAGATGACGGCCGATGATCTGCTGGAATTCGGTGTTATCGATAGCATCATTCCCGAACCGCTCGGCGCCGCCCATCGCAGCCCGGAGGAAGCGGTGCGTACCGTCGGGGACGCGGTGGAAGACGCCATCAGGACGTTGGATGGGATGGACGGCCCCACCCTTCGGTCGCGTCGCCGCGAGCGTTTCCTGACAATGGGTAATGAGGCCCTGACGGCATAGAACCAACCGGTCTGCTACGGACCCTCCGGTTTAGATCCGTCAATTTAGCGGAATACTGGACCAGGCAGTGCCCCGGATCCAAAGCGGGGTCAGGTCTGACCGTGGCAGTGCTTGAATTTCTTGCCCGATCCGCAGGGGCAGGCGGCGTTGCGCGGCACCTTGCCCCAGCTCGAGGAATCTTCGGGATCGATCCAGCGGCCAAGGGGTTCATGCAGACGCCAGCCCGAGGGAACGTCCTCCGGGTTGGCGCTGGCCGGAATGGCGTTGGGGTTATTGACCACGGTGAGGGCGGCCGCCGCCGGATGCAATTCATCCATATTTCCGTTGGCTTCAGCGAAGGCCGGGTCGTCGTGAGATTCATACATTTCCCCGGCTTCCTGCATGGCAAGCTCGCTGGGGTCGGTTGAAATTTCCATGTGACAGAGAACCAGGGTCACCTGCTCACGGAGGCTGGCCAGCATCTGTTCGAACAAATCGAAGGCTTCGCGCTTATATTCGTTAAGCGGGTCCTTCTGCGCGTAGGCGCGCAGGCCGATGCCCTGCCGCAGATGATCGAGCGACAGCAGGTGATCTTTCCAGATTTGGTCGAGAACTTGCAGAAGAACGCTCTTTTCGGCCATTCGCATCAGCTCGGGACCGTAATTGGCTACTTTCTCGGCCATCCGCCGGTCCGCCGCGTCGGTTAGCCGCTGACGAATTTCCTCGTCGGCAATGCCTTCTTCCTTGGCCCATTCCGCGACCGGTAGATCGAGACCGATGATGCGCAGGGCTTCTTCATGGAGCGTGCCCACATCCCATTGCTCGGCGTAAGCCTTTTCCGGAATACACAGGGAGACCACGTCTTCGATGACTTCATGACGCATGTCAGCGACGGTTGTCGATACGTCATCGGTTTCCATCAACTCGCGTCGCTGTTCATAGATGACCTTGCGCTGGTCATTCATCACGTCGTCGAAGCGCAGCAGGTTTTTGCGGATCTCGAAATTGCGTTCTTCGACCTTTTTCTGCGCCTTTTCCAGCGCCTTGTTGATCCACGGATGGACGATGGCCTCGCCCTCTTCCAGCCCAAGCTTCTGCAACATGCTGTCGATGCGCTCGGAGCCGAAGATGCGCATCAGGTCGTCTTCCAGCGACAGGAAGAACTTGGACCGGCCGGGATCGCCCTGGCGGCCGCCGCGTCCACGGAGCTGATTGTCGATGCGGCGGGCTTCGTGACGCTCGGTGCCGATGATGCAGAGACCGCCGGCTTTCAGGACCACTTCCCGCGCGGCGGCAATTTCAGCTTCGATGGTTTTCCGGACTTCCGGCTCGCGCTCGGTCCGTTCGTCGTCACTCTTGAGTTTTGCGAGTTCCTCCTCGATGCGCATGTCCACATTGCCGCCAAGCTGAATATCGGTGCCGCGTCCGGCCATGTTGGTGGCGATGGTCACCTGACCCGGCTTGCCGGCCTGCGCGATGATGGCCGCTTCCTGCTCATGATAGCGGGCGTTCAGCACATTGTGGGGCACGTTGCGTTTTTTAAGCAGGCCCGCAAGAAGCTCCGATTTCTCGATGGAAACGGTACCCACCAGGGTAGGCTGATTTTTGGACTGGCACTCCTCGATCAGCGCGATGATGGCTTCGTGCTTTTCATTGGCCGTGCGGTATACCTCGTCATCCTCGTCAAGACGGATGCAGGGCAGGTTAGTGTCCATTTCAACGACTTCCAGCTTGTAGATGTCGCCGAACTCGGCTGCTTCGGTCATCGCCGTGCCGGTCATGCCGGCGAGTTTTTCATAGAGCCGGAAGTAATTCTGGAAGGTGATCGAGGCCAGGGTCTGGTTCTCGTTCTGGACGTGGGCGTTTTCCTTTGCTTCCAGCGCCTGGTGCAGGCCTTCTGAATAGCGCCGTCCTTCCATCATGCGGCCGGTAAACTCGTCGATGATGATGACCTGATCGTCTTTGACGATGTAATCGGTATCGCGCTGGAACAGGGTGTGCGCCTTGAGCGCCTGGTTGACATGGTGGACCAGCGTGACGTTGCTGATATCGTAAAGGGAAGTCCCTTCTTCCAGCATATCGATCTCGCCCAGCAGTTTTTCCACCTTTTCGGTGCCCTGCTCGTTCAGCGCGACGGTGCGGTGTTTTTCTTCCTTCTCGTAGTCGCTCGGATCCAGCTTCGGAATGATGGTATCGATCTTGCGGTACATTTCCGATGAATCGTCGGTCGGGCCCGAGATAATCAAGGGCGTGCGTGCCTCATCGATCAGGATGCTGTCGACCTCGTCGACGATGGCGTAGTTGATCCGCTGGACCATGTCCTCCAGCCGGAATTTCATATTGTCGCGCAGATAATCGAAGCCGAATTCGTTATTGGTGCCATAAGTCACATCGGCGGCGTAGGCCGCAAGACGCCCGGAATCGTCGAGATCATGGACGATGCAGCCGACCGTGAGACCAAGAAACTGATAAATTTGCCCCATCCATTCGGCATCACGTGTCGCCAGATAATCATTGACCGTAACCACGTGAACGCCCTTGCCGGACAGCGCGTTCAAATAGACTGGCAGTGTCGCGACCAGGGTCTTGCCTTCACCAGTCTTCATTTCGGCGATGTTGCCCCGGTGCAGCACCATGCCGCCCATGAGCTGCACGTCGAAATGCCGTTGGCCCAATGTACGCTTGGCGGCTTCGCGAACCGTCGCGAAAGCGGGCACCAGAAGATCATCGAGCGATTCACCCTCTTCATGGCGGCGGCGCAGCATGTCCGTCCGCGCCTTGAGATCGTCGTCGCTCAGGCTTTCGAGCTCCGGCTCGAGCGCGTTTATTTCCGCGACGGTATTTTCCAACCGTTTTAGATAACGGGCATTGGAAGATCCAAATACCCGCTGGGCAAGCGCGCTAATCATATGGTTTCTCTATATTTCGGCAAAATCGGTTGTGGAGAATTCGTTTAGCATATATGCCGGACCAAGGACACATAGGGACACGATTCCCCGCTGTCAACGAATTCGGGCCGGCTTGTTTGCATGGGCCGAGTATGCGACATCTTGGTGAACCAATTATTGCCATGTTTTTCGTTGTTTCATGCGGTGTATCCGGTCTTTCTCCGCTCTGATTTCCGGTATCTTTCTCAATGGTTAAGAAATCCCCTCTCGCGCCCGCCCGGTTTCCCAAACTGAGCCCCGTTAACGGCGTCAGTTTAGCCGCTGGCGCCTGTGGGCTTAAATACAAGGGCCGCAGCGATGTCATGCTGGCTGAACTGGCCCGTGGAACCACCATCTCCGGGGTGTTTACCCAGTCTTTGACAGCCGCCGCGCCGATTGATTGGTGCCGCAAGGCCCTGAAAAGCGGCCATGTACGGGCCATCGTGGTCAATTCGGGCAATGCCAACGCCTTTACCGGCAAGGTCGGTGATGCGGCTGTCCGCGATACGGTAAGCGCGACGGCGAAACTCATAGGGTGCCCCCAAAATCAGGTATTCGTGTCATCGACGGGCGTGATCGGCGAGCCCCTGCCGGTGAAACGGCTGGTCAGCGCCTTGCCGCGCTTGCGTAAAAATTTGGCCGGCGGAGACTGGCGGGCGGCGGCGGACGCCATCATGACCACCGATACGTTCCCGAAGGCGGCGACCCGCACGGCGATGATCGACGGGGTACCGGTCACCCTGAACGGCATCGCCAAGGGCAGCGGTATGATCGCGCCCGACATGGCGACCATGCTCGGCTATGTCTTTACCGATGCCAAGGTGACTCAGGATGCCCTGCAGGCCGCGCTGCGCGCGGCCACCGACAAATCGTTTAATGCGATCACCGTTGATAGCGATACGTCGACCAGCGACACCGTTCTTCTGTGTGCCACGGGGCAGGCGGGTCATCGGAAGATTACCAAGGCGGCGGATCCCCGGTTCGGCGATTTCAGAAACAAGCTGACCGAGCTGATGATTGATCTTGCGCAGCAGATCGTGCGCGATGGCGAAGGGGCCAGCAAATTTATCTCGGTGACGGTGACCGGTGCGGCGTCGGCAAAGGCGGCCAAGCGCATCGCGCTGTCCATCGCCAACTCGCCGCTGGTCAAGACGGCAATCGCCGGCGAAGACGCCAATTGGGGCCGCATCGTCATGGCCGTCGGCAAGGCAGGCGAGAAAGCGGATCGCGACAGGCTCGAAATCCGGATCGGTGGCATCGTCGTCGCCGAAGACGGCTTACGGCGGCCGGGCTACGATGAGACCCCCGTCGCGAAACATATGAAGGGCCAGACCATCGACATTGCCGCCGACGTCGGCGTCGGGAAGGGCAGTGCCACTGTCTGGACCTGCGATCTCACCCACGGCTATATCGATATAAATGCCGATTACCGCACCTGATCCCGCCACCCCGCCGGTTGTCCTGGTCGTCGCCGTCGCGCTGGTCGATGTGGATGGCCGTGTCCTCATCGCCCAGCGGCCCGAAGGCAAGGCGATGGCGGGTCTGTGGGAATTTCCCGGTGGCAAGGTGGATGACGGCGAGACGCCCGAGGCCGCCCTGATCCGCGAGCTTCAGGAAGAAATCGGTATCGATGTCACCGAAAATTGTCTTGCGCCGCTGACCTTTGCCAGCCACGCCTATGAGACGTTTCATTTGCTGATGCCGCTTTATGTCTGCCGGGTTTGGGAGGGTACAGTCACGCCACGGGAAGGACAGGCGCTTAAATGGGTGCGTCCTCTGGAGCTTCGAAACTACCCCATGCCGCCGGCCGACGTGCCGCTGGTCGCCATGCTGAGAGATTTTCTGTGAGGGGGCTCTCTGTCGTCATGGCGTCGACACCCTTTTTTCTTCGCTGGATGTTCAATCCATGTTTATGACCATTTTCCGCACCAACCCCCGTGGTTGGATCATCGTCGCAATCCTGTTCTTTGCCTTGAGCTTTTCGTTCTCGGCGCGGATGGCGTTGCCGGTGCTGATTCCGGGATGGGGAAGCGAATTCGAATGGTCGCAGACCTTTATGTCGTTCGGGGCGGCGTTGATCATGATTGTCATGGGGTCGGTCGCGCCGATCGCCGGCCATTTTCAGGACAAGTTTGGCCCCCGGTTGCTCGTCGCCGGCGGGATGATTTTGAGCGGTATGTGCGTTTCCCTCACGTCGTTTATGGGAACGGCGTCGTTGCCCGTAACAGCCAGCTGGGTCTTTTTCGGGCTGTTTTGCACCGCGTCGGCCATCGGGTACGGCATGATCAGCCTGCCGGTGGTCACCGCAACGATCTCTCGTAATTTCGAGGAAAACCGGGGCCTCGCCACGTCGATCGGAACCTCCGGTGTCGGCGGTGGCCAGCTCATTTTTATACCGGTGATCGCCTGGGCGGTAACGGAAATCGGCTGGCGGCCGACTTTATTCGGCTTTGGTATTATTATTGCGGTGCTTGGGTTCGGCTCGCTGTTTCTGCTCGACAATAAGGTTCCCGACACCAAGGCGGATTCCTCCGGTTTAAGCGCGAGTGCCAGCGTCAGCACCAGACTGCTTCACGTTTTTCGCAGCCCCATCTTCTGGCTTCTCGGGGGCTCATATTTCATTTGTGGATTTACCACGGCGGGCATCGTCAAGGTTCACCTTATCCCCTATGCGAAGGCCTGCGGCTTCAACCTCACAACCGGAGCGGCGGCGATCGGTATTCTGGCCGGGTTCGACATGGTCGGCATGATCATCTCCGGCTATCTCACGGATCGTTTCCACCGGCCGGCTTTGCTGGGCAGCGTCTATTTTCTGCGGGCGCTAACCTTTATTATGCTGTTTTTTCTCACCGACAATGTGATTCTCCTGTTGGCGTTCGCGGTGCTTTTCGGAACGCTCGATTTCGCTACCGTGCCGCCAACGGCGGGGTTGGTGGCAAGCCATCTCGGGATAAACACCATGGGGCTGACCATGGGCATCATGTTTGCCGGCCATTCTCTTGGCGGAGCCGTCGGGGCGGTGATGGCTGGCTGGATCTTTGACAGCTTCGCGCGCTATGACTGGACTTGGATTGTCGGGTTAGCGCTGGCGCTGCTCGCCGCAATACTGGCCTGGTCGGTGCCGGAAAAACGCGACAAGGCACGCGATGATTCCGTTCCCGCCGGAGCCGCCGCTTAAACCTTATTTTCTAGGTTCCGGCTTGGTTTTTTCACCCGCCGTTTTCTCGCTGGTTTCCAACGCATCCGCCAGTCTGCTTTGCGCGCTTCCCGGTCGGACAGGCTGCTGTTGCGACTCGTGAGGCGCCCATCCGGCGAGGTAGAGAATTTGGAAGGTCGCCGGGATGCGGCCGTCGGAATCGGCGTAGTGGTCGCCATAGCGCGCCGCGGCATCAAATAACGTGCGCCGCGACGTAAAGCCCGATTGCCGCTCCGCCACCGCATTGGTCTCCCCCATACCCCGTAGCTCGCGCATCAGGGCGAAGGCATCGGGATAGGTTACCGTGATTGTGTCCATATCGGCGACGGGCAGGGCAAAACCCGCCCGCTGCAGCAGAGAGGCGGCATCAGCCAAATCGGCGAAGGGGGAAACGCGGGGGGCGGCACCGCCTGCCAGCGCGGTTTCCGCCTCGATCAGCACATGGCGCAATTCACAAAGCGTATCGCCGCCAAACATGGCGGCCAGAAACAGACCGTCGGGCCGCAGAGTGCGCTTGATCTGAATAAGCGCGCCCGGCAGATCGTTGATCCAGTGCAAATTGAGATTGCTCAGAACCAGGTCGGCCGACCCCGGCGCGAACGGCAGAAACTCTTCGTCCGCCACAACATTCTGTCCCTCGGCCGGCCGCAGACCCACGAAAAGGTCGGATTCGATAAACCGGTGGACTTTACCACTGCCCGAGAGGGCGTTACGCAACAGCCCGCCATGGCAACCGAGATCGATGGCGCAATCGAAGGTTCGGTTTATGTCGCCCAGCCGTTCCGCCAATCGCGCCCCGATTTCGCGAAACAGAAAGTCATATTCCGAAAACCGGAATAGCGCCCGCTGGCGATGATGCCGCACCGCCCGACGGTCAAAGATATGCGCGATTTCCGCTGCGGGGGGACTAACCATGAACTGACTATGGCATGGGCGTTGTGTCGTGCCTAGAATGCAGCAAAACCAACAGTAACATTTTTCGGAAAGTCGAACTCATGCCCAACAAAGTGTCGCCGCAACAGCTTCGTGACTGGATTATCGATGACAGCGAACTGGCTCTTCTGGATGTGCGGGAAGAAGGCGTGTTCGGTAATGACGGGCATCTGTTGTTCGCCGTCTGTGTGCCGCTCAGCCATCTGGAAGTCGATATTCTCGACCGGGTGCCCCGCAAGTCCGTGCGGATGGTGCTGTGCGATGGCGGCGATGACCTCGCCGAGCGGGCGGCCGAGCGGCTGGCGCGGTGGGGTTATACGGATATTTCCGTCCTCGACGGTGGTGTGCCGGGCTGGGAGGCCGCGGGTTTTGTGGTCTTCCGCGGCGTAAACGTTCCCAGCAAGGCCTTTGGTGAGTTTGTCGAACACCAGTCGGGCACGCCCTCGGTCTCGGCCGATGAGCTCAAGGGGATGATAGACCGCGGCGACAACATGGTGGTGCTCGATAGCCGGCCCTGGGGCGAGTACCGGCGCATGAGCATTCCCACCGGCATCGATTGCCCCGGGGCGGAACTGGCCTATCGGGTTCACGATATCGTCACCGATCCGGATACCACCATCGTGGTCAATTGCGCGGGGCGGACCCGCAGCATCATCGGCGCGCAATCCCTGATCAATGCCGGAATCACCAACAAGGTGGTGGCGCTGCGCAATGGCACCATGGGGTGGGCGCTCGCCGGTTATGATCTGGACGAAGGCGCCGGGCGGCAGTTCCCCGTTGTCTCCGCCAGCGGGATGGAAGGCGCTCTGGCGGTCGCCCAAAGAGTGACAAGGCGCTTCGGCGTCGACACCATCGATCCGGATGTGCTGGCCGGATGGCGGGCGGAAACCGGCACGAGATCGCTTTATGTTCTCGATGTCCGCAATCCGGAGGAATATGAAGCCGGGCACCTGCCGGGCTCGATCAATGCGCCCGGCGGCCAACTGGTTCAGGCCACCGATCGCTGGGTGGGTACCTTGGGCGCCCGCATTGCCCTGGTGGATAATGACGGGGTGCGCGCCACCATGACCGCCTCCTGGCTGATCCAGATGGGGTGGCAGAATGTCGCCCTCGTAAAGGGAGCCCTGGACGGTGGTGGGCTGGAAACAGGCGCATCCACCCCTCCCATGCCGGAAGGCGCCCTTGCCGATTGCGAGACCGTGACGGCGGAGGCCCTCCGCGCGCTGGTCGAGGCGGGGGATGTGACAGTGGTGGATCTTGCCACCAGTCTTGACTATCGCGCCGGCCATATCCCCGGTTCCTGGTGGGCCATTCGGGCGCGGTTGCCGCAATCTCTGGCCAAGATCGGTGGCGAAGGGGCGGTGGTCTTTACCTCACCCGATGGTTTGCTGGCCGGTCTCGCGGCCGGTGATGCGCGGGCGTTGAGCGATCGGCCGGTGCGCGTGCTGCAAGGCGGCACGGCTTCCTGGCGGGCAATGGGCGGTACCCTGACACCGGGATTCGAAAACATGGCCGATGAGAATACCGATGTTCAGTACAAGGCCTATGACCATGAGGAGAACATCGAGTTTCACATGAACGAATATCTCAGTTGGGAGATTGGGCTGGTCGACCAGATCGACCGTGATGGCACGGCGCGCTTTCGGCACATGCCAGCCTAAGCCATGAGCCCATGACGAAAGTGACCGAAACACGGCGCTCCGCCATCCCCGCCTGGTTACGGCGGGCGGCCGAGGGCGCCACCGGTTTGCTTCTGCCGCGCCGCTGTCTTGCCTGCGGCACGCCCGTCGATGGCCAGGGCGCGCTCTGCGCCGCGTGCTGGCCCGAAATTCAGTTCCTCAGCCCACCCCTTTGCAGCACCTGTGGCTATCCCTTTGATTATGATCCCGGCGCGGGCGTGCTGTGCGGTGCCTGCACGGCACAAAGCCCGGTCTATAATCGGGCGCGGGCCGTTTTCGTCTATGACGATGCCAGCCGCGGACCTCTTCTGGCCTTCAAGCATGCCGATCGCACCGATGCTGCCCCCAGCTTTGCCCGTCTTATGGTCCAGGCGGGATCGGAAATATGGCCCGACGCCCCGATGATCGTGCCCGTGCCGCTGCACCGCCGCCGCCTTGTGTCGCGGCGTTACAATCAGTCGGCTCTGCTGGCGCATTCTCTCGCCGCCGAGACGGGTCTGACATCCGTTTCCGATCTACTGGTGAGGACGCGGCACACGCCCACCCAGGGCGGGCTAAGCGCTTCCGGCCGCCGTCGTAACGTCCGGGGCGCCTTCGCGGTGCGCCGGGACAGTCTCTCCCTGGTTCGCGATGCCCATGTGCTGCTCGTGGACGACGTCTTTACCACCGGCGCGACGGTGGAGACCTGCGCTACCACGCTGCTGCGCGTCGGGGCGCGGGCGGTCGACGTGCTGACATTGGCCCGAGTGGTGCGACCAACGTTGTTATGAGGCTTCTCAGGAGCCCTCTCGCCTTCCGCGGCGGACAGTGCCATATAAGGCGGTGACTTACCGTGATTAGCAGAGAAGAAACCGTGCCCAATATCGAAATGTACTCCTCCGACTTCTGCCCTTTTTGCTCGCGGGCCAAGAATTTGCTCCGCAAGAAAGGCGTCGAGTTCACCGAGATCGACGTCGATGGCGATCCGGCTATGCGCCAACAGATGACCGAGAGATCCGGCGGTGGCCGGACCGTGCCGCAGATCTTGTTCGACGGCAAACCCATCGGCGGTTCCGATGAGCTGGCGGCGCTGGAACAAAGCGGAGAGTTGGACCGGCTTCTGCAGGGGACTGCATGACCGACCGGCTTCGTCTTGCCTGCGTCCAGGTGAACGCAGGGAACGACATGGCGGCGAACATGGAGGCCGCCGCAATTCTGGCACGGGCCGCCCATAAGGACGGCGCGACTTTCATCGCCTTTCCCGAATGTGTCTCGATGATCGAGATGGGCCGCGAGGCCGTCCTGGCCAAGGCAGCGCCTGAGGAGTTCCATCCGGCGCTGGCCGCCTTTACGGATCTGGCGGCGGAACTCGGGACCTGGCTATTGGCTGGCACATTGTCGGTCAGGCTGGACGAGGACCGGATTGCCAACCGGTCCTATCTCATAGATTCCGGCGGCGGCGTGCGGGCGCGCTATGACAAGATCCACATGTTCGACGTGGATCTGGAGGACGGTGAATCCTATCGCGAATCCGCCACCTACCGGCCCGGTGAGGCAGCGACCCTGGCCGAGACGCCCTGGGGCATGCTGGGCATGACGGTTTGCTACGATCTCCGCTTCCCCCATCTCTATCGCGATCTGGCCCGGGCCGGCGCCTTGCTGTTGTCGGTGCCCTCCGCCTTTACCCGGCCCACCGGGCGGGCTCATTGGGAGATTCTGCTGCGGGCCCGCGCCATCGAAAACGGCGCCTATGTGTTTGCCCCGGCCCAGTGCGGCGAACATCCGCACGGGCGTCTTACCTATGGGCATTCCATGATCATAGATCCGTGGGGCGACATCATGGCCGAGGCCGGCGAAGAGCCCGGTTATATTATGGCCGACATTGATATGGTGAAAATCCAGGACGTCCGGCGCTCGCTTCCCTCATTGACCCACGACCGTTCCTATACCGCGCCGTCGTCAGGCTAGATACTAATCGAGGCGGGGCGCGGGGCTTTTATCCTTTGTCCGAAGGGCGCAGAGGCGCTGGACCACGGCCTGTCGCGGTTGTTCGATCACCCCTTCCTCAAAGGCAACCACTCGAAGCTTGTCCTGCACAGTCGAAAGCAATTCCCCCGGGCGAAGAAGAAAGGCCGGATTGGCGGGTTTGCCGAATTGCTCGTTTCCCAGCGCGAAGGTTTCGTAAATCAAAACACCGTCCTCCGCCAACGCGTTGAGGAGCATGGGGAACAACGGCCGAAACAGATAGTTGGTCACGATAATTCCCGAAAACAGCCGGTCCGGCAGGGGCCAGGGGTTGCCATTTTCCAGATCGGCCTCGACGATTTCCAAACGCGGTTCCTCCAGAATATCCCCGAGTTTCGAGACATCCCTGTCGAGGGCCACAACATTATAGTCCTGCCCGGTCAGAAACCGGGTATGCCGCCCGGCGCCACAGGCCAGATCCAATATTGTGCCGTTCCGCGGTATGAGAGAGGCAAACCGTTCTACCCAGGGAGACGGGCTGAGTCCGCTATGTGCGTTATTCATGTGAAACGATCACCTCTTGAGATGGTCTTTCTTAATACTTGATTTACAAAGACATTCGACCATTTTATGTATAGGGAAACCGGGTTGAAACATAGCCAGAGTGTGTTGTGCGCCGATGATTGTTTTCGACTTGAAATGCCAGAACGATCACGAATTCGAATCGTGGTTCCAGAATACCGAGGCCTTTGAAAAACTTGCCAAGGCCAAGCAGGTCGCGTGTCCGATCTGCGGCGACACCATGGTGTCGAAAGCGCTCATGGCGCCCGCGGTTTCCGGTTCCAAGAAGAAGAACGACGAAAAAATGGCGGTATCGTCCAACGCCGCGCAGCAGATGGGTCAGTATATGGCGGCCGTCAAGGAGCTGCGCGAACAGGTCGAAAAGAATTGCGACTATGTGGGCGACAAGTTTCCCGAAGAAGCACGCAAAATACATTACGGCGAGACCGAAAGCCGTAATATATACGGCGAAGCCTCCGACACCGATGCCGAAGAGCTTAACGAGGAAGGCATCGAGTTCCAGCGCGTGCCGTGGACTCCCAGCAGCGACGCCTGATGCCCGCCCTTAATCAGGGTGCCGGCAGGGTGCCGGTTTCTCCGAATAAAGCATGTAGTTGACCGACAGGTCGCGCGTCAGGTGCCACTCGTCCTGCAGCGGGCTGTAGCTGAGCCCGGTAAGGTCGCGGACTTCCATGCCGTGCGTCTCGAGCCCGGCGGTCAGTTCCGAGGGCCGGAGGAATTTTTCCCACTGATGGGTGCCGCGTGGTAGCCAGCGCATGACATATTCCGCACCCACGATGGCAAAGACAAAGGATTTGGCGGTCCGGTTCAGCGTCGCCAGGATCAAGGCGCCTCCGGGCCGCACCAAGCTGGAGCAGCTCTCCAGAAAAAGCGCCACATCCGCCACGTGCTCGATGACCTCGAGGGAGAGCACCGCGTCGAACTGAACACCCTCGGCGGCCAGCGCTTCGGCCGTGGTAGCCCGGTAATCGATGGTCAGCCCCCCCTCATCGGCATGGGTAGCGGCGGTGCCGATGTTTTTTGCCGAGGCATCCAGACCGGTGACCGTCGCGCCCATTCTCGCCAGGGGTTCGGCGACCAGCCCGCCGCCACAGCCAATATCGAGAATTGTGAGCCCGTCCAGGGCGGTCATGGATTGCCGGTCGCGGTTGAATTTGCGGCATAGTTGATCCCGGATATAGCCCAGACGGACAGGATTGAATTTATGCAGCGGCCTGAATTTTCCCTCCGGATCCCACCATTCCGCGGCCATCGCCGAAAATCGGGCAACCTCCTCGGGATCGATGGTCCCGTCCGAAGGCGTGGTTTCCGCGTGGTTTCGGTCTTCTGTGGCCGTCGAATTTGTCATGGGTGACCTTTGGCTCCATGCAGGGACTTCTTGCCTGTTTATAGGGATATAGAGTAAGAATTCGGCCGCCGCACGCGGGGATTGAGCAAAATCGGCCATTCCCGCGACCGCTCCGTCCAATTCGACAGCGGTGCTAAGCGGCCCCTTTCGTGTGTGGGAAGAACCATGGCTCGCGTTGTTCAAAAATTTGGCGTCACCTCTGTCGCAGATATCGCCTGTATTCAGGCGGCTGCCGCGAAGGTGAAGGCTGAATTCGACCGTGGGAATGAGGTCGCCGTCGTGGTTTCCGCCATGGCCGGCATGACCAATGATCTTGTGGACAAGACCATTGCCATCGCCCCGCTCCACGACGTGCGGGAATATGACACGGTGGTTGCCGCCGGCGAGCAGGTGACCGCCGGCCTGTTGGCCCTGGCCTTGCAGAAGGAAGGCGTGGACGCGCGTTCCTGGCTCGGCTGGCAGATCCCCATTCGCACCGATGACGCCCACGGCAAGGCGCGTATTCAGGGTATGGAGACCGACGAATTGCGGCGCCGTATGGCCAATGGTCAGGTCCCCGTGGTCGCCGGCTTTCAGGGGCTCGGTTCGAACAACCGGATTACCACATTGGGCCGCGGTGGATCCGATACGTCCGCGGTGGCGTTAGCCGCCGCGCTCGAGGCGGACCGGTGCGATATTTTTACCGATGTGGAAGGTGTCTTTACCACCGATCCCCGGATCGTTGCCAAGGCGCATAAGCTCGATAAGATTACCTACGAAGAGATGCTCGAAATGGCATCGTTGGGCGCCAAGGTTCTGCAAACGCGTTCCGTGGAGCTTGCCATGAATCATGGCGTCCGTTTGCAGGTACGCTCGTCATTTTCAGATGAACCCGGCACGCTCGTGGTCGGTGAGGAAGAGATCGTGGAACAGGAAATTGTCAGTGGGATCGCTTATAGCAAGGACGAAGCCAAGATAACGCTGGTGCGGGTCGCCGACCGGCCCGGTATGGCCGCGGCCATCTTCGGCCCGCTTTCCGAGGCCCATGTCAACGTCGATATGATCGTCCAGAATATTTCGGAAGACGGCAAGGCGACCGATCTTACCTTTACCGTCACCACCGCCGATTTCGAGCGGGCGCGGGAGGTCCTGGAGAGCCGGCGCAAGGAACTGTCCTACGATCGTCTCATCGCCGATGCCAATGTGGTCAAGATTTCCGTGATCGGTGTCGGCATGCGCAGTCACGCCGGCGTGGCGCAAAAGATGTTCACCGCCCTAGCGGAAAAGGGAATCAATATTCAGGTGATTTCCACTTCTGAAATCAAGGTCAGCGTTCTCATTTCGGACGAATATGCTGAGCTTGCTTTGCGGGCATTGCATACCACCTACGGGTTGGACGCATCGTAAATTCCGGTCCGGATTCAGCCGGACCCTTTAGCTGACGGAATATGGCGGAAATTGTTGAAACAGGCGTAAGACAGCTTTTGCGGAGCGTGCGCGCCGTCATGGCCGGGCACGGTACCACACAGGAGCGTCTCGACGAGCTGGTCAAGGTCATTGCCGGCGAGATGATGGTCGAAGTCTGCACGGTCTACGTCCTGCGGGCCGGCGAGGTTCTGGAACTATTCGCCACCGAGGGGCTCAACCCGTCCGCCATCCATCAGACCAGACTGCGGGTTGACGAGGGGCTCATTGGACAGATCGCCGCCCATGCGCGCGTGCTTAACCTGGCCGACGCGCAGGCCCATCCCAATTTTGCCTATCGTCCCGAGACCGGCGAAGAAATCTACAATTCTTTCCTGGGCGTTCCCATTCTGCGGGGTGGACGGGTACGCGGCGTGCTGGCCATCCAGAGCGCCGCGCAGCGGCAATTTACCGAAGAAGAGGTCGAGGCCCTCGAAATCATCGTCGTGGTCCTCGCAGAGCTCATAGCCGGCGGTGATCTTGTCAGCCCCGGCGAACAGATGCGGCCGGAAGGCAACGCCGTGCTGCCCACGCGCCTGACCGGTATTCAAATCAATGCCGGCACCGCCATCGGCGAAGCGGTGCTGCATCAGCCTCGTGTCCCCATTCCCAGAATGTTTGCCGACGATCCCGAGGCCGAGGAACAGCGCCTGCTGGATGCGCTGGAAGCGATGCAGCTTGCCATCGAAAATTTGTTTTCAGCGACCGAGTTGGCGGAACGCGGGGAACATCGGGAAGTGCTCGAGACCTATCAGCTGGTTGCCCAGGATGCCGGCTGGCTGCGGCGGCTGCGTGAAGCAATCACGGGTGGTTTGACGGCCGAGGCGGCAGTTCAGAAAGTCCATGACGACATGGAGACCCGTATGAGCATGGCGGGCAGCCCCTATCTGCGGGAGCGATTGCACGATTTCGAGGATCTGGCCAACCGCCTTTTGCAGCATCTTGGTGGCCCCGGGCGAACCGCGGCGGCCGCCGACCTGCCCGAAGACGTGGTGCTGCTGGCCCGCAATATGGGGCCGGCGGAATTGCTGGATTATGAGCCGCATCGGCTGCGCGCGCTTCTACTGGAAGAAGGGTCGGCCAAGTCCCATGTGGCGATCGTGGCGCGGGCCCTCAATATACCCGTGGTAGGCCGCATAACCGATCTGTTGCGGCGCATAGATCCGCGCGACCCGGTGATCGTCGATGGCGACCATGCGCAGGTCTTCGTCCGGCCCAGTGAAGACATCCAGCAGATGGTGGCCGAAACCATCCGGGCGAAGGAAGAGCGCCGCTTGGTCTATGCGGCGATGCGCACCGAGCCCGCGGTAACCCGCGACGGTGTGAGGATCTCACTGAATTTGAACGCCGGATTGTTGATTGATGTTCAGCAGCTCGAGGATACCGGCGCCGACGGGATCGGGCTGTTCCGCAGTGAAATACCGTTCATGGTGCGGTCCGAACTGCCCAGCGTGGAGGCCCAGACGGAACTTTATAGCCGGGTGCTGGATATCGCGGACGACCGTCCGGTAATGTTTCGGACCCTCGATATCGGCGGCGATAAGCAGCTTCCCTATTTCCATGACAGTATGGATCAGAATCCCAACATGGGGTGGCGCGCCATCCGTGTCGGACTCGACCGGCCCTCCATGCTGCGTCAGCAATTGCGGGCCCTGATAAACGGCGCGGCGGGGCGCGATCTTGCGGTCATGTTCCCCATGGTGTCGGAAGTCGCCGAATTCGACGCGGCGCGTAGCATTTTCGATATTGAGTTGGCCCGCTGCCGGCAGCGCGGCCAGATTCAGCCCAAGAGTGTTCGGGTGGGTGTCATGCTGGAAGTGCCCGGATTGATGTGGCAATTGGCGCCGCTTCTCTCACGGGTGGATTTCCTTTCGGTCGGCAGCAACGATCTGTTCCAGTTCTTATTTGCCAGCGATCGCGGGAATCCCCGTGTGGCGGAACGCTACGACGTCCTTTCGCCGGGATTGCTGTCGCTGCTGCGGCATCTGGTTGCCGAATGCGATCGGGCGGACGTGCCATTGTCCCTGTGCGGTGAGATGGCGGGCAATCCGGTGGAAGCGATGGCCCTGATTGGCCTTGGATTCCGGATAATTTCCATGCCGCCTGCCCAGGTTGGTGCCGTACGGGCGATGATCCGGTCGATGGATGCCGGTCAGCTAAGGGGGTATCTTGATACTTTGTTCGATTTGCCTGACCATTCGCTACGGCGCAAACTCACATCCTATGCGCGGGACCGCGAGATACTGATCGACGATTCGTGATATAAGGTGGAAATCGTACCGAAGAGACGAAGAAAACATTGATTATCCGATTTCTTTATTGTTACTAACGACGGATAGAATTGGTCGGCGATAGACTGGCCGGAGTGACGGGAACCTTGGCTTCTTCCAGCAACTTTGAGTCACTAGGCGGCACCCCGGAAGCGTCGGAATTCGGCGCCGCGCTGCGAGAGATGCGCGCCGCGCATAACACGGATATGTCGACGGTCGCCTCCACATTGCGAATTCGCCAGGTTTATCTCGAGGCAATTGAAGACGGCCGGTTCGACGATTTGCCCGGACCGACCTATGCGGCCGGGTTCGTGCGGGCCTATGCCGAATATCTTGGCCTCGATATTTCCGAGACCATGCAGCGTTACCGGGATGTCACCGGCAACGCGAGCGCACAAGCTCCTTTGGTTGCCCCCTCTCCTGTTGTCGAGGGACGGATGCCCACCGGATTTATTCTTCTGGTGGCGGCTGTCCTGGCGGCAACGGCTTATGGTTCCTGGTATTATCTCAGTCTTAATGGCCGGGATGCCGGCGATCTGGTGGCGAAGCTGCCGCAACGGATCGCCGATATGGTGGGGCTTAGTTCCGAAGAAGAGGCGAAGGTTATGACACCTCCGCCGGCGGTGAATGTTCCTGAAACGGTGATGTCCGAGGCAGCGCCACCGGTTGTTGAACCGGCGGCAACGGCAGCCGCTGCTGAGGAGTCTGCGGCCGGCAGGCGTTCCATGACCGAGTCAGCCCCTGGGACAATTGTAAATACTGACGCCGTGTCCGAGGTCGCCGCGGCGGTTCCGAGCGAGATGTCTCCCGCACCGGCCGCCACCCCGTCCGAGACAGATACATCCCGGCAAACCGCAAGCACGACACCAGACAATCGCGCAGTGGATAATGCCCCGGAGGAACCAACCGCGGCGTCCAACGACCAGCCCCCACCGGCCAGGGAGGTTGCGGCAGCCCCGCCGGTTGCCGTGGCACCGGTTACGCCTGCGGAAAGTGCGGCTCCAGCCATCGAATCCGTTGTCAGCCCCGCCGCAAGCCCCGTTGCAAGTAGAGTCGCCGATCAGGCCGAAATGCTGGCGTCGGTGGATCGCAATGAGGCGCCCACTTTGGCCGCGCTCGCGCCCCAGCAGGCGGCATTGCCCGAGCCACCTGCCACTGTCGTCATTCAGGCGACCAGCCGTGTTGTCTTGCGGGCGACAGCCATAAGCTGGGTCGAGCTGCGCGATGTCGCCGGTAAGCGGGTGTTTTCCCGCCTTCTCAAAAAAGGCGAAATTTACAATGTGCCGGCGCAATCCGGTATAACCCTTGCCACAGGAAACGCCGGTGCTTTGGATATATTGGTGGATGGCCAGGTGATTTCGCCAATCGGCCCGTTAGGCGCGGTTAGGCGGGACGTGTTGCTGGAACCAGGGGCACTTCTAGAGAGGCGGCCAGGCGGGCGCTAACGGCCCTTCGGCAATCGCTTGATTTTCTCCATTTGTATCAATAGTTTCGGCGCGAAGTCGGGCGATCTAGCAGTCCTGTCCCGGCCGCAATAACGAGGCGACAATGGCCGGTCTTCAGCCCGTGCGGGGAACCCGCGACATCCAGCCAGCGGAAGCGCGTGGAATGCGCCGCGTGGAAGAGATGGCGCGTACCGTGGCCGAACGGTTTGGCTATGAGGAGATCGCCACTCCCATTTTCGAATTCTCCGATGTGTTCAAGCGCACGCTCGGCGATACCTCGGATATCGTCACCAAGGAGATGTACACATTCTCCGACAAGGGCGGCGATGAAATTACGCTGCGGCCGGAAGGCACGGCCGGTGTGGCGCGCATGCTGATCTCCGGCGGCCTGGCGCAAAATCTGCCGCTCAAGTATTTTTATCATGGGCCCATGTTTCGTTATGAGCGGCCCCAAAAAGGCCGTTATCGGCAATTCCATCAGATTGGTGTGGAGCTTCTCGGTGTCGGTGAGCCTCTGGGTGATGTGGAGATCATTGCCCTCGGCGCGGCCGTACTGGCCGGGCTGGGCCTGTCGGACACAACAACCCTAGAACTCAATACGCTGGGCAATAGCGCGAGCCGGGCGGCGTATCGTGAGGAGCTTGTCGCCTATCTTCAGGACCATGCGGCGTCGCTGTCGGAAGACAGCCAGGCACGGCTGACACGCAATCCGCTGCGCATACTCGATTCCAAGGCCAAGGGCGATCGCGTCATCATCGCCGACGCCCCCGATTTCGCGGACAGCCTCGACGACGAATCGCGTGATTTTTTCGATGAAGTACTTGCCGGACTTAGCGCCCTGGATATCGCCTACTCGCTGAATTCCCGGCTTGTCCGCGGTTTGGATTATTACTGCCACACGGCATTCGAGTTCACCACGGATGCCCTCGGTGCCCAGGGAACGGTCCTGGCCGGTGGTCGCTATGACGGGTTGGTGTCACAGATGGGCGGCACGGATACGGCGGGTGTTGGTTGGGCCGCGGGAATCGAGCGCATCGCCATGCTGGCCGGCGAGAGCGCCGCCGGACCCCGGCCCATCGCCGTAATCCCCGTGAACCGTGATATGGATGTGGACGCCTTGAAGCTCGCGCATCGCCTGCGCGTGGACGGCTTTACCATCGAGTTAGCCTATAAAGGCAATTTGAGCCGGCGCATGAAGCGGGCCAATCGTCTGAACGCTCAGGCGGCCATTATTCTTGGTCCCGATGAAGCCGCGAAGGGCGCGGTGACATTCCGTGATCTGGACAGCGGCGGTCAGGAAGAAGTGGCGTTGGATACTTTATCGCAACATCTAGCCCCCTACCGGTAGCTTATCATGCGTGCAGCCTCGGGAGCGTCCCGACTGCTCGTCGTCGGGACAAGCCATCGTAAAAGCGGTGCGGCGCTGCGTGAGCGGCTTTTCATCGATGTGGACGCACAGCCGGAATTTCTGGATCGCCTTCGTGACGCCGGCATCCCCAACGCATTGGTGCTCGCGACCTGCGACCGGGTCGAGGTACAGGCGGTTCACCATGATCAGGATTTTGCCGCTGAAATCATTCTGGATGCGATGGCGTCCCATTCGGGGGTGGAGCGCGACGAATTCGACCGGCAATGCTATCGATTAGAGGGGCGTGCCGCCTTGTCGCATCTTTTCTCGGTGGCGGCCTCGCTCGACAGCCTCGTGGTCGGTGAACCGCAGGTGCTGGGACAGATCAAGGACAGCCATCGCCTGGCACAATCGAGATCGATGATCGATGCCGAGTTGGGCAATATTCTGGCCGCGTCCTACCACGCCGCGAAGCGGGTGCGCACGGAGACCACCATCGGACAGCGTCCCGTCTCCATTGCGGCGGCGGCGGAGCGGCTGGCCCGCAATGTTCATGGCGACCTGGATAAATGTGCGGCGCTATTGGTCGGTGCCGGAGAAATGGGCGAATTGATTGCCGACCATTTACGGCGCTCGGGATTGGGGAGGGTCACCGTTACTGCCCGTATCGCCGCCCAGGCGGAAGGGGTGTCGCAACGGGTTGGCGGCCATCATGCCGCTTTCGACGATCTTCAGGCCTGTCTGAGGGATGCGGATATCGTGATTACGGCGGTCGCGACGGGGCGCCATGTCATAACTCAGGACAGTGTCGCCAGCGCTCTGACGGAGCGGAAAAGACGGCCCATGTTTTTGGTTGATACGGGTGTTCCGGGTGACATTCAGCCCGCCGTGAATGACCTCGACGATGCGTTCGTCTACGACCTCGCCGATCTTGAGGCCGTCGCGTTGGAGGGGCTTGCGGGCCGGGACGCGGAGACAAATGCAGCGTCGGTCATTGTCGAGGAGGAAGTATCGCGCTATGTCGAGGAACAGGCAGGGCGCGAAATTAGCCCCGTCATTACCGGTCTCCGGGAGCATTTTCAATCGATCAGGCAGGATGTGCTCGATGACGAGCCGGGGGATGCCGCCGCCGCGACACGTTTGCTGATTAATCGCCTGCTTCACGGACCATCGGATGTTCTGCGGCATTTGTCCAAAGACCGAAGCGACGCCCTGCGGAACGCGGAAGAGTTACTCCAGACGCTTTTTGACATGGCGCCGGACAGCAAGCAGACCCCGTCCGAGCCGGGCGAAGAGGAGAAGGATAAGTGAATTTCGATGACAAGCTGGACCATTTGGTGGCCCGTCGGGATGAGCTGTCCCAGCTCATGTCGAGCTCCGACGGGGTGGATGCGGACGATTATGTGCGGCTGTCCAAGGAATATGCCGAAATCCTGCCGGTCGTCACCTGTATCGAGGAACTAAGGGCGGCTCAGAGTGAGATCGCCGATCTGGGTGGTCTGGTTGCCGATCAGGACAGTGATCCGGAGATGAGGGAACTCGCCGAACAGGAAATGAGAGACGCCCGCGACAAGCTGCCTGACATAGAACGCCGCCTGCAACTGCTGCTGCTGCCCAAGGATACGGCGGATGAGAAAAACGCAATCCTTGAAATTCGGGCCGGTACCGGGGGCGATGAGGCGGCGTTGTTTGCTGCCGATCTGTTCCGCATGTATCAGCGCTATGCCGCGCTGCATGGCTGGCGGTTCGAACCCCTGCAGCTCTCCGATACCGGTATCGGCGGGTTTAAGGAGGCTGTCGTGAATATTACCGGCAAAGGCGTTTTCGCCCGGCTCAAATTCGAATCCGGGGTCCACAGGGTTCAGCGTGTTCCCGAGACGGAGTCCGGGGGACGCATCCATACCTCCGCGGCGACGGTC
Organism: Rhodospirillaceae bacterium; assembly: GCA_018660305.1. The sequence goes on along the minus strand of JABJKO010000234.1, from coordinate 6,818 downwards.
GCCGTTTTACCGGAGGCAGAAGAGATCGATGTGCAGATCGAGGAAAAAGATCTCCGCATCGATACGTTCCGCGCCCAGGGGGCGGGCGGTCAGCACGTTAACACCACCGACAGCGCGGTCCGTATCACCCATCTTCCCACCGGTATTGTGGTCAGCCAGCAGGATGAGAAATCGCAACATAAAAACCGGGCCAAGGGGATGAAAGTCCTCCGGTCCCGCGTCTATGACGCGCAGCGGAACGCAGCCGATGCGGAGCGTGCCCAAACCCGGAAATCCCAGGTCGGGTCCGGCGACCGGTCGGAGCGCATCCGGACCTATAATTTTCCACAGGGCCGGGTCACCGATCATCGCATTTCGCTTACCCTGCATAAGCTCGACCGTGTGTTGGAGGGCGAGGCGCTGGATGAGCTGGTCGACGCGCTGACGTCGGAGGATCAGGCGAGCCGTCTCGCCGAGCTGGCATAAAGGCACGCCGGCTTGCCCCGTAAATTGTCGGAAGCGCTAAATCAGGCAACAGGAATCCTCGCCGATGCGGGTATCGGTTCGGCCCGCCAGGATGCCCGCCTGTTACTCTCTCATGTGAGCGGTTTTACCCGCGCGCAACTGGTGACCGAATCGGAAACCAGTCTGGATTCCGCGATGCAGGCCCGGTTCGATGATCTCATCGCGCGGCGGGTTGGCCGGGAACCGGTTTCTCATCTGTTGGGATCGCGGGAATTCTGGAGCCTGTCCTTCGTGGTCAACAAGGCTGTCCTCGATCCGCGGCCGGACAGCGAAACCCTGGTTAATGCGGCTCTGGATCTATTTCCGGACATGGATGCACCGCTTTCGGTTCTTGATCTCGGTACCGGCAGTGGATGTTTGTTACTGTCGGTGTTGAACGAACGGCCCCATGCCACGGGTGTGGGATCGGACCTCTCCAGCAGCGCGCTGGAAGTCGCCAGCCTCAATGCGGAGCGGCTGGGGCTGGCCAGGCGGGCGCGATTTGTGCGCGGCGATTGGGGCGCGGCAATCAACGGGATTTTCGATCTGATCCTGTGCAATCCGCCTTACATCAGCAGCGTGGATATGGTGGGCCTCGAACCGGAGGTGGCCAATTTCGAGCCTCACCTGGCGCTTGAGGGAGGCGAGGATGGTCTGGTGGCATACCGGCGGCTGCTGCCTGAAATTAAGAGGCTTCTGTCTCCAACAGGGACCGGCATTGTCGAAATCGGCGCCGGGCAGGCGGAGTCAGTTGTACGGATTATGGCGGAATGCGGGCTGGCGCTCATAGAGGTCCGCGAGGATTTGGCCGGAATCAAACGATGTATCGTTTGCAAAGTTGACCCCATCTTTACGGTTACTTAAAAAAAAGGTTGGAAAGCTACGTCAACCCCACTAGGGTGAGGGACGGGCGAACGAAGAAAAGCCAATGGCTTCTCGCCCATTAGATCCTGAAAAGGCTGCGCGAGCAGAACCCAGGCGGCACCAGCGGGTAGTCGCAATTTGGGCAGCACGAGCGGGTAATTGACAGCCCCGTCGTGTGTCGGCCGGATCGGGAATTAGTGCAAACAGAACCGGATAACAAAAGATGAGATCAGGTCCGAATACCCGGCGTCCAATGCGCCGGGGTAATAACAATAGCGGCGGTGGGCGTCGGAGTGGTTCACCACGGTCACAGAGTTTTGACAGTAATGGACCCGATATCAAAGTCCGGGGAAATGCACAGCAAGTCGTTGATAAATATCAGGCTTTGGCCCGTGAGGCATCGACTGCCGGTGATCCCGTTATGGCCGAGAATTATTATCAGCACGCGGAGCACTACTTTCGGGTGCTGAACGCGAACGGCGGCGGCGATAACCGCCAGGGTAACCGGTCTCCGGACAATAATAATAACGGTGAGCGGGACAACGGTAATGGCGCCGATGATAATCGGCAGCAGACAAATGGCGCGGCATCGGACGGCGCTCCTGCTCCTGCTCCCCCTGCCGCGGCGGCGGTGGCCAATGGCGCGGAGCAGAATAACCATAAACAATCGGCTGAAACCGAGGCAGTGCCCAAAGCTGACACATTGGTGCCACCGGCGGAATCCGCTCCGGTAGACGCAAAAGTTAATGAAGAAGAAAAAGAAGCCGTTAAAGCCGAAAAGAAGGCCAAACCGGCACAAGCCGAAGAAGAGACGACCGAACCCGCCGCCTGATTGCCGCCTGGAGCGGTAAGAGGCTGGATTCTCAACGTTTCGTTCAACTATTTGTCTCAGTGTCCATCGGTAGGTTGAACTGCCACGGCGGATCATGCGCGATCTTGCGAGACACCCTTCGAATTACCATATAGAGGCCAGGATGCCCGACCGGGGTCCTATCGCAGTAAGTCGACCCGCCTGTTTCAGGGGGCGCGACCAGGCAATGTCTCTATAGGGAGTTGCAGACAATGGAGTTCGAAAACTACACGGAACGCTCGCGCGGTTTCGTTCAATCCGCCCAGGCTTTGGCGCTGAGAAGCAATCACCAACGGCTGGCGCCGGAACATATTCTCAAGGTTTTACTCGACGACAAGGAAGGTCTCGCCGCCAATCTGATTGAGGCGGCAGGGGGAGACGCGCCCAAGGCACACGCCGGCGTCGAAGCGGCCCTGGCAAAGATACCGACTGTCGAAGGCGGTGGCGCCGGCCAGCTATATCTGGCGCCCGAAACCGCCAAGCTGTTCGAACAGGCGGAGCAGATCGCCGAGAAAGCCGGTGACAGCTTCGTCACCGTCGAGCGGCTGCTGCTGGCTCTCGCTCTGGCAACCGGTACATCGGCCGCCGAAATCCTGCAGGAAGCCGGCCTGACGCCGCAAAACCTGAATAGCGCCATCAACGACATCCGTAAGGGGCGGAAAGCTGATTCGGCAACCGCCGAGAACAGCCTGGAGGCGCTGAAAAAATACGCCACGGACCTGACCGAACGGGCACGCGACGGCAAGCTTGACCCGGTGATCGGTCGTGACGAGGAGATCCGCCGGACCATTCAGGTCCTGGCCCGCCGGACTAAGAACAATCCGGTGCTGATCGGCGAACCCGGTGTCGGCAAGACCGCCATTATCGAAGGGTTGGCGCAACGCATCGTCCAGGGCGACATTCCCGACGGATTGCGCGACAAGCGGCTCCTGACCCTTGATCTTGGCGCGCTCATCGCCGGCGCGAAATTCCGCGGCGAATTCGAGGAGCGGCTGAAGGCCGTGCTTGAGGAAGTCAGCGCCTGCGAGGGCGAAATCGTTCTCTTTATCGATGAACTTCATACGCTTGTCGGTGCTGGCGCCGCCGAGGGGTCGATGGATGCCTCCAACATGCTCAAGCCAGCCCTGGCGCGCGGCGAACTGCATTGTATCGGCGCAACCACGCTCGATGAATATCGCAAGCATGTGGAAAAGGACGCCGCCCTGGCGCGGCGCTTCCAGCCGGTCTTTGTTGCCGAACCGTCGCTGGAGGACACTATTTCCATCCTGCGGGGCCTGAAGGAAAAATACGAAGTCCATCATGGCGTGCGGATTACCGATGGGGCGATCGTTTCCGCCGCGACATTGTCGAATCGCTATATCACCGACCGGTTCTTGCCTGACAAGGCCATCGATCTGATCGATGAATCCGCCGCGCGGTTGCGAATGGAGGTGGATTCCAAGCCCGAGGAAATCGATGAGCTTGACCGGCGCATCATCCAGCTCAAGATCGAACGTGAGGCGTTGCGCAAGGAATCCGACGACGCCTCCAAGGACCGGCTTTCCAAGCTCGAAGAGGATCTTGGCGAATTGGAAGCGAAGGCCTCTGATCTCACCCTCGTCTGGCAGTCGGAAAAGGACAAGATTGCGGGCTCCCAGAAAATTGCCGAGGAACTCGATCAGGCTCGTGGTGAGCTTGAGCGCGTTCAGCGGCAAGGCGATCTGACGCGGGCCGGCGAACTGATGTACGGCGTGATTCCAGATCTCGAACGTCGCATGACAGAGTCGGAATCCGGCGAAGGCACGCAGATGCTTCAGGAGGAGGTCACCGAAGGCGAAATCGCCGCGGTGGTGTCGCGCTGGACCGGCATCCCCGTCGATAAGATGCTAGAGGGCGAACGCGAAAAACTCCTTCAGATGGAAACCGCGATCGGCGCCCGGGTTATCGGCCAGGAAGAGGCCGTAACCGCTGTTAGCGATGCCGTCCGAAGAGCGCGGGCAGGGCTGCAGGATCCCAACCGGCCCATCGGCTCGTTCATGTTCCTGGGGCCCACCGGGGTCGGCAAGACCGAATTGACAAAGGCGTTGGCGGCGTTCCTGTTCGATGATGATACGTCGATGGTGCGCATCGACATGTCCGAATACATGGAAAAACACTCTGTCGCCCGATTGATCGGCGCCCCCCCGGGCTATGTGGGTTACGAAGAGGGCGGTGCGCTGACTGAAGCGGTGCGCCGGCGGCCATACCAGGTCATCCTGTTCGACGAAATCGAGAAGGCCCATCCCGACGTCTTCAATGTACTGCTCCAGGTGCTCGACGACGGCCGACTGACCGACGGGCAGGGCCGGACAGTGGATTTCCGCAATACTCTGATTATCCTTACCTCAAATTTGGGCAGCGACGTTCTGGCGGCGCAGAAAGAGGGGCAGGACACAGCGGCGGTTCGCGAGCAGGTCATGGAGGTGGTGCGAAGTGCATTCCGGCCCGAATTTCTCAATCGGCTGGACGAGACGCTGTTATTCCACCGCCTCGAGCGAAAACATATGGCCGGCATCGTCGATATCCAGCTCGGCCGGTTGCGGACCATGCTGGCCGATCGCAAGATCACCCTGGAGCTCGATGCCTCGGCGCGGGACTGGTTGGCGGCCGCAGGCTACGACCCGGTTTATGGGGCGAGACCGCTGAAACGTGTCATCCAGTCAGCACTGCAGAATCCGCTTGCTACCATGCTGCTCGAAGGATCCATTCGGGACGGCGAAACGGTGACCGTTATGGCCGGCGAGGGTGGTCTTATGATCAACGGGATAAAGGCGCAAGCGGCGTAAAGCCGGCCTTGGTTGCGCCGCTTCGGCTGCTTTAGAGGGATATATTCTAGCGCTGCGTGAGGCGGGTTTCGGCCGGTATGGAGGCAACCCGGCGGTCCAGGAATGTGCGGACCGAGCGGAACGTCGCCAAATCCTTGCCCCGCAGCTTGCGGCCTGACGGCAGCCTCAAGCGCAGCGGATTGACCTGCCGTCCGCCGGTGAGAACCTCGTAATGAAGATGGGGTCCCGTTGACCGGCCGGTGGACCCCACATAGCCGATGATCTGACCCTGCTTGACACGCTTGCCGCGCCGCATACCACGGGCAATGCGGTGCATGTGGCCATAGGCCGTGGCATATCTTTCATTGTGCCGGATTTGGACGTATTTGCCGTAACCGCCCTTACGTCCGGCTGAGATGATCTTGCCATTGCCGGCGGCATAGATCGGCGTGCCGCGCGGGGCGGCAAAATCCACACCGCGATGCATTCTGGTGTACCCCAGAATGGGGTGACGGCGCTTGCCATAGCGCGATGACAGCCGGGCACCGTCGACCGGGGTCTTGAGCAATGGCTTACGGGCACTGTGGCCGCTTTCGTCAAAATACCCGACGCGGGCCTTGCCCTTCCTGTCGTGGGATTCGAACCGGTAGTAGCGGTGCGTTTTGCCGCTCACGATCATCTCGGCGAATTGAATGTCGCCCCAATGCGCGATCCTGCCATCCTCCAGATGAGAGCGTTCAGCCAGCACGTTGAATGTATCGCCTGACTGGATGTCGCGCTGGAAATCCACATCCCAGCTGAACAGACGAATGACGTCCATGAGCAGGGAGGGCGGCAGGCCGGCCTGGGAGGCGGCCGCATAAAGACTGGTCTTGATGGCCCCTTGCAGACGAACCACCTGCTCCTTCAGTTCCCGATCCAGACGATGGGCCTTGAAGACCCCCGTGTCGTTGCGGCTGATCCGGATCGCCTTATCCATCGACGGGTTGAAGGAAATGCCGGTGAGACGCCGATCGTTGCCGGTCTTTTCTATGAGCCCGAAAGTGGCGGTGATTGCGTGGCCCGGCCGCAAATCGCGCGGATCGAAGACCTTACGCATGGCATTGATCGCTTTATGGGCTTCGCCACGGGAAATATTCGCGGTCGTGAGGAGTTTCATAAAGGTATCGCCGGAGCGGGCGATCACCGTTTTCATTATATTTTGGGGCACGGGGCGGGGGGCGAGCGCGGCGACCTGGTCGCGACCGCTAATTCCGGTTTTCGCTGTCTTGCCGCCCGCATCCGCGACATTTTCGGCCCGGCCGGACGGTGGATGAATGGATATAGCTGTGCCCACGATCGCTATGGCGGCACAAAAAGTGCCAAATTTGAGGGCGGCGGTGGCGCGGGGATTACGCAACATCAGAAATACGAACTCATCAAGCCAGGACCACAACCCGACACGGCGAACCCTACCGAAGAGTCCGATTTTTTGTGTCAGGATCTGAAGGATGCGGAATGGCGATTGAGATGTCAACGAAAAAACCCTTTGATTCTACTACTTTAAAACCCGTTGTTACTGTGTCGTCTGCAATTTGGGCGACATCTGTCCCAAATTTCAGACTATGGCCCCTTGGTTGACGCAGGCGCCAAACGGTAATCTACTGTCAAAGATAGAAAAAATCGTTTAAAGGCAGGGAACGTGTTTCGGTCAGCTGAGTCATTTTTTAGACCAAAATCGGTCGCAATCGTGGGGGCCTCGGAATCAGGCGGCGGAGGCTGGTCCCGGGCCATCTATGAAAACCTGGAATATGCCGATTTCCCGACTGAAATTTACCTGATCAACCCGCGGCGGGAGG
>JABJKO010000287.1 GCA_018660305.1 Rhodospirillaceae bacterium | reverse complement strand
TCGTGGCTCATCGCCGCCAGAAATCGATCTTTCAGCTTCGCTGCACTCTCCAATTCCTGGTTGGCCCTGCGAAGTCTATCTTCGGCAAGATGACGTTCCGTGATGTCCCGCAACATAACGGTCAGCACTATGCCTGTGGGCAGGGCGAGTTTAGAGATTGATGCTTCTGCCGGAAACTCCGAACCGTCCTTGCGCATCCCATAGATTCCGTCACGACCGTTCATCAGGCGGCTTGTTTCTGGCGACTGAACAAATTGTTTGAGGTGATGACCATGCCCGCTGCGAAAGCGTTCCGGTAAGAGCAGGTCGAGTGGCTTACCAAGAATGTCTTCGGTGTTGTGACCGAAGATCTTTTCAGCGCCCTGATTGAATAGTTGGATGTTTCCTTGCAAATCAATCGAGATGACGGCATCGGTGGCAATATCGATCAGCCCGCGAAATCGCATTTCGCTTTGGAGCAGGGCTTCTGTCGATTGTTTGCGTTCTGTAATATCGCGGCAGACGACCTGAACGGCTGGTTTGCCATTCCAAATTGTATGTCCTACAGAATATTCGCCAATATATTCGGTGCCATCCAAGCGTCGCCGCTTCACTTCTTCCGACTGAATCTGTCCTTGACCGGTCAAGAAGGCCTCGCGCAGCGTGTTATAGCGGTCACGACTGTCGGGATGGATAAATTCGAGCGCCGATTTTCCGATTAGGTCATCAAGGGAGTTGGCTCGCATCTGACGAATATAGGCGGCATTGGCGAATACCAACTTTTGGTCGACATTGACCCACATTGCCTCGGGGCACAAATCGACAACTCGATGGTAGCGCTCGTCAGCATTATCGCGGTCGGCGAATATCCGCAGACCAATCAAGTTGAAAATACCTGCCGCGATAATTGCACCGATAGTGGCAGCGCCGATAAATTCCCATTTGTGGGCTTGGGACACCTCCCCGTGCGTGACGAACCCATGTATGAGCCAGTCCTCCAAGACGAATTCCCACGCCGTGGTGAAAGAGAAAATAACCGCGACGATCAGGGCGGCTAATAAATGGAGATGGCGGCGCTGCATGCTTGAATCTGACAGGAGGATAAGAACAAATGGAAACGGCACGAATTAGAGGGAAGCTGCCCGCCAAAGGGGATATCAATGAAGACCCACGGCCTTGCCACCTTCTCATAATGCCGGTTAACAGCGGTTTAATGAGGATTGATGCGGCGGACGCCATCCACCAAGCGGCATCAGGATAGGATAAACTGCGGTTTCTGGACTAACCGATAGAGTTCATTACTGGCTATTTGCGCCCCATCCGCCTGCCCCGAACAATGTCGCCTTTAGCCTGATAGCAGACCTCCATTTTTGAGGCGCTGAGGTCCGTTCTGGGTCGAATCAACGTGTTACCGGCGCCCAGCCGTTGGGCGGGCGATGAGCGTGAAGCCAGGGGTCACCCGGTCTTTGTCATGGCGTGATAGACCTGAAACCACCAACGGTCCAGGCTATGGACGCGGTCTTCTGTATCCATGGCTACCGCTACAGGACCGGTAACCTGGAGATCCGGCGGTGTCGCCAGAGGTGTCGGTGGATTTTACAGTTTTTCGTGAATTAACCCTATCTGGCGGAAAAAGTGTCGGTGGATTTTACAGTTCGCCCGCGAAGGCCCGTTAACCCTGTAGGTAAGTTATTGAATTTAAACATAACAGGGTAATTGGCACGGTTCTTGCATGCTCTGGCTCCTGTGGGTTTACAACGAGGAGGGCAATTCGATGAATCTTAATGTGTTGTTTCTGGTCATGGCGATGGTGATCTACGCGGCTTCGGCCGTGACGGTCTAGCCATGATGGTTAACCTTCACCCTCGATTCATGAAGCTCGGCGAGACTCGGGTTCTGATCGCAGGGCTGACAGTAAAGGATCAGACGCGCCGGCTATTCGGCTCCGGATCGAAGACGGAGCCGATGGGCGGGGGGACGAACGCGTTGTTGCCGGGATGCCATGGGCGCCCGGTTCGGCGAAACGTCAATCGGTGAATGCCATGTCAAAAACAGTCCCCCATATGCCGTCTGCCAGAGAGCAGGCTTTTCTCGATTCCGTCCAGAACGGTAAGTACGACCGGCAGATTATCGTCGGCATAACCAAGTTTCTCGACGGCAAGGTGCCCGACGATATGAAGTCGTTCTACAGCCAGGACGAACTGCAATCGCTGGTCGCCATCAAGGGCACCGACCGCGATGTGGAGGCCCGCATGCCGGTCAAGGTGACGCGCCACTATTTCGAACAAGCGCGGCACAGTGTTCCGCTTCAGCGGCTGGTCAAGGCGAACCCCGATGAGACGCTTGATCTCGATGGCGCGCCGGATCCCGGACGCCAGATGGATTACAGCCCGGTGGAAGGGCTGATCCACAAATACGAGCTGGGGCTGATCTATGTGGCATCCACCTGCTCGGCCCATTGCCGGTTCTGCTACCGCGAGGAGCTGATCGCGAAGAAGGAAATCGCGCGGTCGGACGGGACGGTCGCCTCAAAAGGCCTGGCGCGGATCGAGGAGCTTGTCCCCTATATTCTGGAACACAATCGGATCGTGGCCGAGAACGGCGGCATTCATCCCGAAACAGGCCGCGAAAAGCTCCGCGAAATCCTCATGTCGGGCGGCGACCCCATGGTCCTCGGAAACAGCAAAATAGCGGCTTGGCTGGCGGCGCTGGCCGAGGCCGGGATCGAACAGATCCGCATCGGCACCAAGGAAATGGCGTTTTTCCCCGACCGTTTTGATGACACCTTTTTCGACATGCTGGACAAGTTCCACGCCATCTATCCCGGCGTGACCCTGCGTCTCATGGTGCATTTCAACCATCCCGACGAATTCCTGAAAAAGGACGGCAAGGGTGGCTATCTGGAGGATCCGGCCGGCGGATTGCAGTGGCTGGACAACACCAAGAGGGCCATCTCACAGCTTGGTCAGCGCAACTGGATCAATGTGGATAATCAGGCGCCTATCATCAACGGGATCAATAACGATCCCGATGCGCTCCGTATCATGCAGCGCGAGATGAAGCGCAATCTGGTGGAGAACCATTATTTCTTCTGCGGCCGCGATATCGTCGGCCACCGGGCGTTCAATGTGCCCATCGAGGAGGCGTGGCGCATCCTGAACGAATCCCAGAAGGGTCTGTCCGGCGTCGAGGCCCATGCAAGGCTGTCGATCACCCATTACAAGGGTAAGACCGAGGTGGTCGCGGTGACCAATGACCCCATGCCGGGCGTGCCCGGTGGTGAGAAAGGCCTGATCATCTTCAAGCTGCTGCGCAGCGTGGCCGACGCGCCGGAGAAGGGCAAAGTGGCCATCGCCGGCCGTAATCCCGACGCCATCTGGTTCAACGGCTATACCGACCGCGTGATCTATGACGAGCTCGGCCTGTTCGATGAATATATCGCCGCCGAACGGATGGAAGATCTGCCGGTGGCGGTGGGGCAGGCCGAATGAGCAAGACGCTTCCCAACAGCGCCGCCTGAGCGGACGGGTTTTAGTCCAGATAGTCTTCCAACGCCACCTCGTCCCAGCCGGCCGGCCAGGCGAGCTCGTAATCGGTGGAATCGTGGCGTGATTTAGCGGTGGCATCGATAGCGACCTTGCCCACGACCCGATGTCCCATAGGATCGTCCGGGATCGGCGCGGCCGAGGGATCCCACAGCGATCCGCGGGTGCGGTCGACAATAAACATGTCCCGTGCCGGATCGCAGCGGGTGGCGATGGCGTGATAAACCGACGCCGCGCTTCCCATATCGGTATCGGCACTGACCGCCACCGACATCTTGGCGTTATTCCACGGGCAGCTCATCATCATCATGAGTGCATCGTTGATCAGCCCGTCGCGGGGAATCTCGGCGAGCTGCAGAATGCAGGACATGGCGCCGCCGAAGGTCGGAAAACGGATATCCTTGACCGGCACGCCCATCTCGGAAAGCCGGTTATAGAGCACCGCCTCGTGACACAGCCGCGGGATGACCTGGTGATCGGTCTCCGGCGTGGTCTGGTAATTGCGGTAGATCGGCCGGTCGGCCCGCATGGTGATGGCGGTGAAATCTATTCGCGGCTGCAGGCTTTCGCGGGGGATTCGGTACATCAGCGGCGTCGGCCCACCGCTTTGTAATTCGCGCTGCTTGAGCTTGACCACCCCTTCGAGGACGATCTCGGCGTGGGCGGGGACTTCCAGATCGACGGTCTCGCACCGCACGGTTTCGAAATCCTGATCCATGATGGTGCCGAACATGTCGGCTTCGCCCCAGATATCCATGTGAAGCCCGGAGAAATTGGCCATGATTTCGCAGGCCGGTGGCAATCCGATGACATAGGCGATGGGCATCTCGTCCTCGCCGCGATCGATCCATTTCTGAAGGATCTGAACGCAGTGGGGCGTGAGAAACAGGCCGTTGCCCGACTGCGGCCCGGTGACCGTGGTGTAGCAATGCATGGTGTTGTGAAAACCCGTATCGGGATCACGCATGAACACCATGGTGCCCAGTGCCGGGGAATCCTTGTCCGAATGTTTGAGGATGGGCAGCTTGGTGAGATCCACATCGTCGCCGGTCAGCACCACCTCATGGATGGGCCCATTCTCGACGGTCTTGAAGCCGCGTGCGGGCTGGCGCAGGCGGTAGGCGAGAGTCTTGAGATAATCGTCTTCGGACACGCCGAGCGCGCGGGCCTGCAGATCGCGATGTTTGAGCATGATATCGAGCACCCGGAAGCCGGGATGCTCGGTGACATTATCGAACAGGATCGGCCGTTCGCTGCGGGCCGACAGCGCCCCCACATGGTTCGACGCCACCGGTTTTTTGATGACTGTCAGGACATCCGCGTTGGTCTCCAGATAGCCGCGCAGATCGTGATCGAGTTGGAAGTTGCGTTTGGTGTCCGTCGCTGGTGCCTGGGCCATCGGATCATTCCTGACTTTTAATTCCGGATCCAGTGTCATACGCGCGCCCGACGGCGCGCAACCCCCTACCGGCGTCCCGCGTAATATTCGATGCGGCGTTCCAAAAGCGCGACGGATTCCGACAGGACGTAGGCGATGGCGAAGATGACCAGGACCAGGGCCCAGAACGGTTCGATCAGGAAGTTCTGGATATAGAATTCGAAGATCTCACCGAAGCCCAAAAGCGCTGCGATGAGCTGGCCGATCACCACGCCCTTGGTGGCGCGGATCATGCCCAGCCGAAGCCCGGCGAGGATTTCCGGCAGGGCGGCGAAGATCAGCACCTTGCGCCAGATCTGGCCCGGTGTCGCGCCGAACGACCGCGCCATCTCAATAAGAGTACGGTTGGCGCGCCGCACGCCGGCCTCGGTATCGATCACGATAATGAACACGGCAAACAGGAACACGGTCACGATCACCGTGGTCTGGCCGATCCCGAGCAGCGGGATCAGCGCCGGCACCACGGCGGTCAGCGGGGCGCTGATCAGGATATTCACCCACACGCCCATCAGCCGTTCGGCGGCGCGGGACATGCCCATCATGATGCCGATGGGAATGCCCACCAAGATGGCAAATCCCAGACCCAGCGCCCAGGCCTCTCCGGTGATCAGCAGCGCCTGCTGAAACTCGTCGCTGGTGACCACATCGACCATGGTGAGGAGCACCTTGTGGAATGGCGGGAATATTTCCACCGTTCCGGTCAGTCCGACGATTTCCCATATGCCGGCCCACAGCAGCAGGGAGACAGGGGCGGGGAGTTTGAGGATGTTGAACGACATGGCGATGCGGCTATTCGAGATATTGTTTCAGGGTGGTCCAGATTTCCTCGACCGTGTCGAGATAGCGCGGGTCGCGGCGAATAGCTTCGGGGTCGCCGCCGCGGTCGATGCCGGTGTGCACGATCTCCGTCACATTGCCCGGCCGCCGCGTCATGATGGCGATCCGGTCCGACAGATAGACCGCTTCCTCGATGGAGTGGGTGACGAACACCACCGTCTTTTTCTCCACCGTCAGCAGCGCCAGCAGATCCTCCTGCAGTTTGCGGCGCATTTGTTCGTCGACCGCCGAGAACGGCTCGTCCATCAGGAGGATATCGGCATCGACGGTAAGCGCCCGTGCCAGCCCGCAGCGCTGGCGCATGCCGCCGGAAAGCTCATGCGGGTAGCTTTCCTCGAAACCGGCCAGCCCGACCTCCTCGATATATTTCTGCGCGATAGCCTGGCGCGCGGATTTGGTCATGCCGCGCAGCTCCAGCCCGAAGGCGACATTGCGCATCACCGTCGCCCACGGCAGCAGCGCAAAATCCTGAAACACCAGGGCGCGTTCAGGTCCCGGTCCGTCGATTGCCTTGCCATGGACGATGATTTCTCCGGCGGCGGGCGTCAGCAGCCCGGAGATGATCTTCAATAACGTCGTCTTGCCGCAGCCGCTGGGTCCCAGCAATGTGGTGAGTTCTCCCGGCGGAATATCAAGATCCACGCCTTTCAGCGCCTCTACGCCCCCGGGATAGGTCATTCCGATATTTCGTACTTCAATGGCGGGCTCCGACATGGCTGGTATTTCCCGTTTATTCTTCCACTGCTGGCGCGACGGCGCCGAATATTCTGACTTCGATTTTCTTGAGCAATGCCAGCGACGCGGTCGAGAGCACGATGGTCGAGGCGATGGCGGCATACATGTTGGCGTATTCCAACGACGATCTGTTGTAGGTGATGAGATCGCCAATGCCGGTCGGGGTAATTAATATTTCCGCCAGAATGGCACCCAGGAAGCCGCCGGAGACACCGAGCCGGAGGCCGGCAAAGATGATGGGGCTGGCCTGTGGCAGGACGATCTTCTGGATTTCCTGGCGCCGCGACCCCAGAAACGACCGGGTCATCTGCAGCAGGGACGGGTCGGTATGACGCACGCCTTTATAACAATTGAGGACTACCAGGGGCGCGCTCAGCATCACCACGGCCACCACCTTGGCCGCAAAGCCGATGCCGTAGATATAGGTGATGATGGGGACGACAGCGGCCAGCGGGGCGGTCTGCAATATGACAAACAGCGGCAGCAACAACCATTCGGCACCGCGCGACAGCCCCATGGTCACACCGGCCATGACGCCGCCGACACTGATTATGGCAAGCCCGGTCAGCAGGGGCGGCAGGGTTTCGGCATAGGCCCTTGTGAAGCTGCCATCCACCGCCAACTGCAAAAACGCCAGGGCGGTTGCGCTAAAGCTCGGGAAGGCGGGGCTGATGGGCCAGCGACCGGCTAACTCCCATATCCCGAACACCAGGACAAAGGATGCCAGCCGCCAGCCCCATTGCTGCATGATTCTTACCAGGTACTACGCGGTTCGGCCCAGTGGTCGCGCTACTTGCGGCCGAGCTTCTTGAGTGCCGTGTTCAGCGGTCGCAGATCCCAGTAATCCTTGACCTTGAAACTGCCGGGGTCGCCCTTGAGATCGCCCGACGCGGTATAGAACATGAAATCGCCCTTGGCCTGCGCCACACCACCGCCGTTATTGGGATAGATCTGCGATTCGGCGGCGACCTTATAGAACGGTGTAATGCCGGCTTCGCGGTTCTTTGTCAGCCGCTTCATCAGCCCGAGCCGTTTGCGCTCGGCGGCGATATAGCCGGGATTTTCGTTGGTCTTGCGGATGACCTTGATCAGTTCCTCGATGATGATCTGCACCTTGTCGGCATTTTTCTGAAGGAAATCGCTCCGGGCGAACAGAGCGGAATCACTGGCCGACTGGCTGCCCGCCGGCAGGATCTTGAATTTTCCCGGCGCCTTGCCGGTCAAATACTGAACCGCCGGAATGTTGAGATAGGTAGCCTTGATCGTCCCGCGCAGCAGCGCGTTGGCGCGGACCTGCGATCCCGGCACGAAGCTCACCCGCTTGAATTTTATTTTGTGGGCGGTCTCCATCTGATGCGCCAGGACTTCCGTGCCCGAGCCCCGCGCGTGAACGACGAAATCCTTGCCGTCGAGGTCCCTCCAATTCGAATAGGTGGCCTTGTTCACCACCGGCATATAGGCCAGCAGCCGAAGCTGGAAAAAATGCTTTGCCGGTATCTTGAGCTTCTGGACCAGCTGGTAGGCATTGCTGCCAAAGACAATATCGACTTCCTTGCTGATGAAAGCCTGTTTGGCAATATCGTCCGATTTGAGCGATTTACGCACATAATCCACACCGCGCTTTTTGGCGTGTTCCATGGCGACCGCTTCCACCAGCTTCTCGATGCTCATGGTGCCGGCATCGCCGAGACGAATTTTCTGCGCCAGGGTGGCGGTTGAAACAGTGGTGAGCGCCACGGTGGCGGCGGTACCGGCAACGACGACGAACTTGAACTGACCTGCAATAGACATAACTCATCTCCCGTGTTGATCTCGTGTAGAGCGTCCCAAATCGGGCGTCCATCAGAGAAAATTCATCAGACAAGCGTGCCGCGACGATGTGCTGCCGGCGTTCCGTGCCGCCTTATGGCCGTATCGCCCCGGTGCGTTGGAGTTGTCTTTCCTCTTTTCGCCCAGCGTCCACACGATGTCTCATTCTATTGAAAGACTGTCAGCGCAAACGCGTAATGGGAACGCTACCATATTCCCATTTTAGTCGTATACCGGCGCTTGCCGTTGTCGCCTCTTCCTTGCCCGCATGAATTCTGCTGACCACAATCCGGTTTCACGGTATGACAGACCATGGCGTTAGACAGTCCCTCCCTCCTTCGTCTAAGCGGCATAAAGAAGAGCTTCGGCGACAATCATGTGCTTCAGGGCATAGATCTGGACGTGCGCAAGGGTGACTCCATCGCGCTGATCGGCACGTCGGGCTGCGGCAAATCACTGCTGTTCAAATGCATCCTCGGGCTGGTGCCGCCCGATGCCGGGTCCATCGCCCTCAATGGTCAGGAATGGTCGGCCCTGTCAGGTAGCGCGCGACGGGATTTCGAACGGCGCTGCAGCGTCCTGTTCCAGTATGGCGGGCTGTTCGACTCCCTGCGTGTCTGGGAAAATATATGTTTCCGGCATATCAATTCTGACGGGATGGGGGTCGACGAGGCACGGCGAATCGCGGTGGAAAAACTGGCCATCGTGGGGCTTGGACCCGACACCTGCGATCTGTACCCCAGCGAGATCTCCGGCGGGATGCAGAAGCGGGTGGGGTTCGCGCGGGCCATCGCCAGCGATCCGGAAGTCCTGTTTCTGGACGAGCCGACCGCGGGGCTGGACCCCATCATGACCAATGAGATCTGCCGGTTTGTCGGCGACAGCGTCTCGGCGCTTGGCGCGACGACCATTTCCATATCGAGCGACATCAGCGTGGTTGAAAAAATTTCAACCCGGGTTGTGATGATCCATGACGGCCGGATCATATGGGAGGGGGCGACGTCCGATATGCGTTCATCGGGCAACGCTCACGTCCATCAGTTTGTGAACAAGCTGGCGGACGGACCCATCCACGTTGGCGTCAGCGCGGCGTGAACTCAGGGGTTAATTTTTACGCGTAAGCGGGGGGGTATGGCATGGTGAAGCGACAGGGTGTCAACGCGGTCAGGAGCCGATGGCTAACGGGACTGGGTTCCGTCCTAATGATCGGTGTGCTTGCCGGATGTGAAAGCCGTACCGATAATCCCGCCGCGTTCCTCGGGGCGATCGACAATGTCGGCCGGCCCGGACAGCAGGTTATTCTGTGGCAGAACTGGAACGATGAGCAGCGCCAGAAATTCTGGTTCACCCCGCAGGGCTCCCAGATCATTCCCTATGGCTGGGTGACGGCGCTGGAACAGCCGGACAGCCGCAAGCTGTTCTTCGACAATGGCCATTTGGACCAGCTTCGCTACATTCCCCAGCGCCCCACCACTTATAATCCTGACGGGCTGCCCATCGGATTCACCAAAGACAAGGTATGGTATTCGAAGAAGTCGCGCCTGCTGGAGGGAATCCGACCGTCAAAACTCTTCACCGGGCTTCGGATTCGGTACAAGGATTATGGCAATCCGGCCTATCAGGATGTGGCCGAAGATTGGCTCGGCGTCACCTGCGCGGCGTGCCATACCAATCAGATCGACTTCAAGGGCAAGAAGGTCGTGATCGATGGCGCGCCGGCCATGGCCGATTTCGAAGGGTTGATGCGGCGGCTCGTCCGATCAATGGAAGCGACTCTGAAGGACGAGGGAAAATTCAACCGGTTCGCTGAGAAGGTATTCCAGCGGGGCGGCGCCAAGGCCAGCTCGAAAGACGAGTTGAAGGCCCATCTTGCGCGGCTTGTCCGAATTCGAAAGGCCTGGAACGTACGCAATAGCGGCGATGGGCTCGATTACGGATATGCCCGCCTCGATGCCATCAATTCCATTCTGAACGAGATAAGCGCCGCGGCGCTGGGCGTCGAGAGCAACCGGGTAAGCGCCAACGCGCCGGTGAGTTATCCCTTTATCTGGGATGCGCCCCATCACAATTTTATCCAATGGAATGGCATGGTGAAAAATGATGCCATCGGTTCGCTGGGCCGGAATGTCGGAGAAGTTCTCGGTGTGTTTGGCTCCCTCGATCTGAAGCCGCCCGCCGATCCCGATGATAAATTCCAGCGAACCGGTTATGATTCCTCGGTGCGCCTTCCCAATCTGGGCAGGCTCGAGCATCTGCTGGTCAGTCTGTGGTCACCTCTTTGGCCCGAAGCGACCCTGCCGGCCATCAACAGAGAACTGGCCAAGGCCGGAGAGACGCTTTTCAAGGCAAAAAAATGCGCCGCCTGTCATCATGCCATCAATCCGGAAGCGAAGGATCGCCGGGTCAGGGCGAAGGCAATTCCGGTTCGGAAAAAGAACCAGCCGCGCGGTGATATCAGGGAATTGCGATCCGGTGATCCCGACCCCAGGACAGCGGATATTTTCTTCGACAGAACGGCGAAGACCGGCAAGTTAAAGGGGCAGTACCAGCGCTATAACCCACCCGATGCGGATCCCTGTAAACCGGCCGAGGATGGCAAATTCGCCGGCGATACCAGCGCGGCGGCCAAGTTCCTCGCCCATGCGGTTGCCGGGACTTTAGTTCATGACAAGGTGGCGGTCGGGAATATTTATCTGAACACCAGACTATTCGTGCCCCAGAAGATCAAGAAATGTCCACCAAAGAGGGCATCCTATAAGGCGCGCCCGCTGAACGGTGTCTGGGCGACCGCTCCCTATCTGCATAACGGGTCGGTACCGACGCTGTGGCAATTGCTCAAAAAACCGTCCGACCGGGTAAAGAGTTTTATGGTGGGCAGCCGCGAATTCGATCCGGTGGAAGTCGGATTCAAATACAAAGCCAGTGCCTACGGCCCGTCCGATCCGAAATTCCGTCTGGACACACAATTGTCTGGAAACAGAAATACCGGTCACGCCTATCCAAAGGACGGCCTGACCGACGGGGAGATCGCGGCGCTGGTGGAATATATGAAAACTCTCTGAGTGACAGGCGATGGAGCGGCGGGTCCGTAATCTTCAATGGACGCCGTTGTCCGTATTTTCTACCTGCACCCCGTTAGTCTCTAGCGCATCCAGCAGAAACAGCCGCGAGAGATGCAGGGCCTGGGCGGCGTTGGCACCCTTGATGATTTCATCAGGGAAAAGCCCGGCACACCGCACCGTACAAAGCCAGTCGCCGGTCCCGCCGATCTGCTCGGGCCCGGATACCGTGCCGGTGAGATCGACCTTGTCGCCGTCTTCGTTCGTTCGGGCGCCATGAATGGTGAGGGCTGCATCACTCATGTGTTTGCCTCCTCCTTCGCCATCGTCTCAAGGGCGCGGCGGTCGATCTTGTTGGTGCCGGCAAGGGGCAGGGCGTCGAGAAAGAGGACTCGGCGGGGATGGTGTGAGGGCGGCAAATGCGCGAGGGTATGTTGCTTCACGATGTCCTCGGTCAGGGCGGCGTCCGGCCGCGGGACGACGAAGGCGTAGGGGACCTGGTCTTTGAGCGTATGGGGTGCGGCGACCACGATGGCCTGGAAGATGTCGGGGTGCCGTTCGAGCACGCTTTCGACCTCGCCGGGATAGATGTTGTTGCCGCCCGAGACAAACATATCGTCGACCCGGCCCACAAAAAAATACCAGCCGTCTTGGTCGCGGCGCAGGATGTCGCCGGTATCGAACCAGCCGTCTTTTAGCCGCCGCGCGGTTTCCTCGGGCATGTTGTGATAGCCCAGCATCATCCCCGGCGTGCGGACATGCAGCACACCCTGATCCGGCGCTCCGCTCTGACCCTGTGAATCACCGCCTTCGAGCCTGATTTCCGTATCGGGCAGCGCCCAGCCGATGGAGTTGCGTGGCGCCGTCACCCCGTCGGGATGGGGGCCGAACATGACCGGGCTGCTTTCGGTGATGCCGAAACTCAACCGCACTTCGGCCTGTGGGAAGGTTGTGCTCAGCGCGTCGAACAGGGCGTCGGA
The DNA here is from genome assembly GCA_018660305.1 of Rhodospirillaceae bacterium. The sequence continues at coordinate 3,950 of JABJKO010000287.1, read as the reverse complement.
CGTGGGCGCCGAGCCCAGGGTCATGAGCTTGACGGCCGAGAGATCCGATTCCGCCAGGAGCGCCTCTTCCTGCAGCATCAGTGCATACATGGTGGGCACGCCGGACAGGGCCTTCACCCGGTAGCGGGCGGCCGCGCGGATATAGGCCCTGGCATCGAATTTGGGCATGAGCACCAGCGTCGCGCCGGCGCACAGACCGGATTTGATGATGTTCATGGCGTTCTTGTGATAGAGCGGCGCGGCGACCAGCAGGCTGTCGCCGGACTGGATTTTCCGGTTCCGGGCAAGGGACTGACTAACCCAGATATGCGCCTTGTGCGACAGCAGCACGCCCTTCGGCCGGCCGGTAGAGCCCGACGTGTAGACCATGAAGGCGACACCGGTTTCATCGGGCTGGTGTGCCTCGAAGGGCCCGGAATCGAGAAAGGCGGCGTAGCCGTCCGCACCCTTGTCATCGAAATCGACCACCGGCACCCCGCCGGGGCATAGATCCCGTTCCGGCCCGGCGCAGAACATGAGTTTGACGCCGGCATCACGGGCGACGGTCTCAACGCCGGCCGGCGGCAACTTGATATTGATGGGCACCGGTACGATCCCGGCCCGCATGGCGCCGAACATCACGGTAACGAATTCATGGCGGTTGAGCCCGAGAATGCCGATTCGATCTCCGACCCCGATCCCCCGCGCCATCAGGGACCGCGCCACCGCGTCGCAGGCATCGTCGAGCGCACCATAGCTCACCTCGATTGGGGCATTTTCATCCGAAAGATCGATAATCGCGGCCCGTTGCGCTGCCGCGTGTGGTGCAAAAATTGCCCCCAGATTGCCGATTTGATGGTCCATAGCAGGGTTACTCGGTCATTTATCCGCATTTAACAGATATTCTCGGGCTTTGGCACCTTCCGCGGCACCTTCTGCCCGCGCAGCCCCATGGGTTCCCTTAATTGGGCATCGATAATGCCAGCGCCGTCTCCTACACCGAAATTGCCGTGTGGTCAGTCCCGTTCCGCCGCGGCAGGTGCGCAGCCAAAACCATTCCCCATAATTCTGTTAACGAAAATTAACCATAAATTGCTGATGGAACCGGGTCTTTTTTCGGAGTCTGATTCCTGATTGTCCCTTAAGGCCATCAGCCGTTCGGGGTAACCCAATGATTTGTCGCAATTTTGTCTGCATTCTTGCCCAAATGTTTAAAGGAAGATTTACGCGTCGCCCTTATGGTCCGGCCTACCGTCGGGAGGGAAAGTAGAACGGGAGTAGACCGAATGAGCCTCGCTGCGAGCCTTACATCCGCGCCTGGCGCGGGATGGCTGCGAAGTGCCCGCTTTGATCTCATTTTCATTATTGGGACGACGACGCTCGCCCTTGCCGTTGGCTGGCTGGTGACATTCGATTCCCTGCTGTTCAATGTGGTTTTCATCCTCAATCTTTGGCTACTCGGCAAACATCACGTGGTGTCGACGTTCACGCGGCTGTGTTTCTGCAAGGCCGACATAGCGCGCCATCGTTTCCTGCTCATTCAACTGCCCTTTATCGTACTGGCTGGTGTGCTGGCCGTGGGATTCGGCATCGGGTGGTGGGCGCTTGGCACCATCTATTTCTATTGGCAGTGGTTTCATTACTCACGGCAAAGCTGGGGCGTCAGCCAGTTCTATCGTCGTCAGGCGCAGGGGCGCGCCGACGAAAATGAGCTGGCCACCAAGCTGGCTTTTTATCTGCCGCCGCTCTGGGGAATTCTGCATCGCTCCTGGCAGGCGCCGGAGACGTTTCTCCGTCTTGAATTCAAGACGCTGCCGGTGCCCGGTATGCTGGTCGATGTGGTGGGCGTGGCGGCGGTTGCGGCGCTCTCCTGGTGGGTGGTGCTTCGCCTCCTCGCCTGGCGTCGCGGCGATACGGCGCTGGCCCATACGCTCTTTATGGCGAGCCATCACCTCATCTTCCTTACCGGTTATCTGCTCATTCCGGACGTGACCCACGGCTGGCTGGTGCTCAACATCTGGCACAATGCGCAATATATTCTGTTTGTCTGGTTACAGAACAACAACCGGTTCAAGGACGGCATCGATTCCTCCGCGCGCTTTTTGTCGCGCCTCAGTCAGCCCGGCAACGGCGCCACCTATTTCGGGGTTTGCGTCCTGATATCGACGATTGCCTATGGCGTCATCGCCACGACGGGGGTGATGGTCGGCGATATCGGTCTGCCGGTCCTGGTGCTTGTCTACCAGACCATCAATTTTCATCACTACATCGTCGATGGCACTATCTGGCACTCCAAGAAACGGGCTTCTGCGCCGGCTGCTCCGGCGAATACCGGATAAAGGAGGCGGTGATGGATTCCGAAACCACAATGCACCGCCTCTCCGCGGTCCTTATCGCCCTTCTGGCGACCGCCATGGTATGGCAGTTCCACGACCAGACCTGGTGGGGCCCCGATGAGGGAGCCTATGCGCACATTGCCGAACGGATGCTCAAGGGCGAGGTTCTGAACGGCAGTATCTACGACCTTCATTTGGGTCTGGTGCATTTTATTCATGCCGCCGCGTTCAAGATATTCGGCACCTCGATGGTGGGGCTGCGCTACCCGCTTGCTCTGCTGACCGTGATCCAATGCCTGCTGGTCCTATGGCTGTTCCGCAACCAGGGCTGGATGGTTGCCATGGCCGGCGGAATCTCCATGGTGGCTCTGACCTTTGTTCAGTTCCTCAATCCCTCGGCCAACTGGTATGCCCTGTTTGCGACTGTCCTGCTGGTCGCGGTAACCGCCTGGATGCCGCGTGAGGCGCGCTGGCGCTTCGCGGTCCTTGGCGCGCTGGTGATGACGGTCTTTATGCTGCGTCAGTTAACCGGCGCGTTCGTTGCCATTGGGCTGATCACCTATCTGCTTACCGAAGAAGAGCATCGCTCGGCATTCAGCAAACCCGTACTGGGGCGCGCGATCCTGGCGTTATGTGCGGTAATTCTGGGGGTTTATCTGTTCAAAAATGCGAGTTTCTTCTCCATTCTGATGTTCGGTGTCTGGCCCATTGCCCTGATCGTCACCGCGTCGGGGAACTGCGTCATGTCCGACCGAGCGGTGATCCGCATGGCGGGCCACATGATGCTGGGCGCGTTGATGGCCCTGGCGCCACTGGTGATTTATCACCTGTCCCATGGCAGCCTGATGACCTGGATCGATGACACGCTACTCACCGCCTTCCGGCTGGTGTCGCTGCCCTTCATCGACAAGGCGAGTTATCTCCATCTGCCGCTGGTGTTTGCCGGCCTCTCGGCCGAGGGCTTGGGGCCGCGCTCGATCGTGAATGGGCTGTTCTGGATGTCGCTGCTGATGGCGCCCCCTATTCTGGGGTGGATTACTGTGAAGCAGTCTCTCAACAGCACGGGAGCGCCCGTGTTGGCCCACATGGCCGTCTTCTTCGGTCTGGTTTCAGTGCATTACGAGATCGCCGTTTATCTGTTCTATTCGGTTGCCCTGGTGCAGTGCGGATTGCTGGCGTTGAGCGCAGCGTGGTCCAAGCGGGCACAGGTAACGATGGCTTGTACAACGTTGCTGATTGCCGCCGTCGGGCTGTGGTCACACGCCGGTCAGCCCCTGACTCGCGGCCTGATCGGTCAGGTGGCGGGCGAAAGGACGTCTGTCAGCAAGAACGCCATGGATCATCGTGTTGGTCTGCGGGTTGCTCAGAAAGAGCAGGATTTTTATCAATGGCTGGTGCCGTTGATCGAGAAGAACAGCCGGCGGGAGGATAGTATTCTTGCGCTGCCGGTTAATCCGGAACTCTATTTCATGACCGGGCGGCGTAATCCGACACGCTTCTTTAACTCGGCGCTCGGCCTGCGCACCCCCTCGGAAGTCCAGGTGTTGCTGTCGACGTTGGTGATCGAGCCGCCGGCACTGGAAAGCACAAGATCTAATCCCTTAAAGGAACCGGGTTTGGCTTCTTCAACCGTGA
>JABJKO010000074.1 GCA_018660305.1 Rhodospirillaceae bacterium | reverse complement strand
TGTTCGGCAGCCCCGACTATCTCGAGTGGAATTTCGGCGTCGGTTACAGCGTTCTCGGCTTCGACCTCGCGGTCAATTACACCGACACCGATATCTCCCCCAGCGCGGATGCCAATGACGCCATGGTGCTTTTTACCATCGGTAGAAGCTTCTGATCTATGTGCCGCCTAGATCGGCGGAATGTGTTCGGCGCGGAAGACTGATAGCGGGATCGGCTCGGCCTCGGCACTGGCATCGATCCACATGTCGAACACTGTTTCGCCTTCGGGCGTGACTTCCACCAGCCGGCCGCGGCAGAAGCCGCCACCGGACGCGTCTCTGGGTGTGCCGTCGTCGGTGACGATTCCGCCATAGGTGATAAAGCTGTTGCCGGTTTGCGGCAGGCGGAACGCGCCGCCCTGATAACAGCCATAGAGACGGTTTCCGGGAGCGCCGTCATAGCTCCAGATCTGTTTCACGGTGCCGGCTGCCTCGTCGATGTCAAATTCGACGGCGCGGCTGTAATTGTCCGCCGGCGGACGCTTCGGGTCGAACGGGGTGGCCCGGAAATTACCGTTGTCGAAACAGAAAATCGTGCCGTCCGGCGTGACGGAGACATCGTGCTGATGATACTGCCATTCAAGTTCGCCCACCGGGCTCAATAGTTTGTCGGACCAGGGCGCCTTCCAGTTGTTGGGGGTCCCCAATATCCATTTCAGATCACCGCTGGCCCGGTCGAACTTCACCAGACAGTCCTGTGTCCGCAGAGAGACGATAATGGAATCGTCCCTTTGGTCGTAGGTCGCGGCGTTGCAATGGCACCAATCGTTGCTGTCCGGAAAGCCCTGCTTCACCCAATAGGGCGACCGGCTGCCATAGCACAGACGGTAGGGATCGAGCAGGTCCAGCATTTTCCATTTATTGACGATGGTGCCATCCGGCGCCACTTCGAGAACCTTATCGCCCACCACCCGGGCGTTCCCCGCCGGTGCATCCGGATCGCTGTCGCTGCCCGGCCAGTCGGGGATGTCCCGGATCTCCATGGTCAACAGCAACATGTTGCCATTGGGAAAAATGTTGATGGTGTGGTGCAGCAATTCCACATCGATGGGGCGGACATCGTCCGGAATGGTTCTGTCCCGCCATTTGCCGGCGGCGCACCAGCGGCGGACAGTGTCGCCGGCACGGGTCATTTCGGTGATCATCCCGGCGCCGGTCTGGGAAAACAGGATATTGCCGTTTGGCAGGGCGCAGACATCCTGCGGCGGCTCTTTATGAGTTTCGCAATAGACGATCTCGCCGGACTGGTCGACGCCCATCAACCACCCGACCGGCACCTTGCGGTCCGCGTTGCCGCCCGGCCGAATGTTGAACATCATCATGCCCGGTTCGCGCCGGTCCGGCACGCAGGTCTCGATGCGAAATGGGGGCAGGGCTGACTCCGTCATGACCCGATCATACCGTGTCATAGAGAAGGGCGACAGACCCAGGGAATAGGCGTATCCGCTCCAGGAGCTCAAATAACGAATAACCGTCAGCGCCGTTTCTGCTGATAAAAACCTGGTGTCGGTGGATTTTACGGTTTTTGGCATGTTTATTGCCAAAACCGGAAAAACCGTCGGAATATTTTACAATTTTGAGATTTGACCGATTAACCATATCGGTAAGCCATTGAAATTTATGTAAACCGGAAAGTTGGCACGCAAATTGCATGTTATGTGCGCAGGACATGTATTCCTTCGGATCATGACAAAACAACGTGGTGGGACACGGATATGACAGGCTTCAAATCAATGGCAGTGGCTCTCGCTGTCGGTATCTACACAGTGACGGCCGGGTTTTCTGGCGCCAGCGCGACGATCATTGACGCGAACTGGTTCTCCAACGCAACGACGGTGGTCAATGTCATCGACCCGCCCGGACCCAATGGGCCCGAGCGGCTGCGTTTGCAAGGCGGGTTCAACTCCGGTTTCGTGGAGGGGACAGTTATGCTGGGGTCTGTCGACGACTGGACGATTTCCGCGACCATCCGTACCGACGGTCAGTTCGATATACCGACTGAATACGTGAGAATCTTTATCGACGATTTCACGATGGGTAGCCATGTCGCCGAGTTTCTCAATACACCGAGCGCGACGAGTTACTTCTTTTCACACAGCATAACCGGCGATCAGTTCAACTACCGGTTCGAGTTCTTCAGCCCGGAGATTCGGGAGGACGCGCATTTGATTGTGGGACGTGGCACGGTCGCCAGCCCGATGCCGGAGCCTGGCACGCTGGCCATCGTCGGTTTCGGTCTTATTGGTCTCAGCATGGTGCGGCGCAGACGAGCACTGCGATAGTCAGATCGTCCGGACTGGCCTATTCTGTGCGCACCTGAGTTGCGCCCAGTGGGAGGAAGTCCAGAATGGAATATCTGCACACCATGGTCCGTGTTCGCGACCTTGAGCAGTCGCTCGATTTTTATTGCAACAAGCTTGGTCTGGTGGAAGTGCGACGCCGGGATCACGAAAAAGGGCGCTTCACGCTGGTCTTCTTAGCCGCCGCCGGTGATGCCGAGGCCGCCAGGGAAAGTCACAGGCCGACGGTGGAGCTGACTTATAATTGGGATACGGAAGATTATGACGGCGGCCGCAATTTCGGCCATCTCGCCTATCGCGTCGACGATATCTATGCGGTGTGCCAGCGCCTGCGGGACGGCGGGGTCACCATCAACCGCCCGCCCCGCGACGGGCACATGGCCTTCGTTCGATCGCCCGATGGTATTTCCATAGAATTGCTACAAAGCGGCGAGTCCCTGCCGCCCGCCGAGCCCTGGGCCTCCATGGAAAACACCGGGGAATGGTGAGGGCGGCTTAGCCTTCCACTATTATGTGGGTCAGTGCATCCGGCTCGCTCAGCATGGCGTAGTGGCCGGTATCCAGCTCGATCCATTTTGCCCCGAGGGTCTCGGCGGCGCGCCGTTGATGGGGCTCGCCCGGCTTTCCCGCCTGCTTGCACCACACCACCGTGGCCTCCCATTTCTGGTCCCAGAAATTTTCCAGCACCACCGGATCGAAGAAACAGCCTTTTGGGTGCACGGTGGACCGGTCGGCCGCCCAGGCAGCGAGGTCTTTGTCCATGTCCTTAATAAACCGTCCATAGCGATCATCGCGGGTAGGCCCGACGGCGACATCCGTCTCGATGGATTGCCGGCCCGAGACAATGTCGCGGATGCTTTCGCCATGCATCAGGGCCAGCGCATCGGCGAACACCAGCCGGGAGATCCGGTCACGGGCCAGTTCCGCTGTCTTGGCGGTTACCATGCCGCCCGCGGAGCTCCCCACCAGCACGACGTCGTTAAGGTCCTCCGACCACAGAAAACCCGCCATTTCCTCGGCCTGGGTCTCGGTGGTGATGCCGGGCCGGAGCTGATAGGCGCGCTCGCCGCAGCCATCGAGGGTCGGGTGATAGACCACATGTCCGGCGTCGCGCAGCCGTGCGGCTACCAGTTTCCAGATCCATCCGCCTTGGAAGGCGCCATGGATAAGCACGAAATTGGTCATGATCCGTTTCCCTGTTGCTTGTCACGCCGAATGGCCGTGGCCAGTATGGGGTCGATCAGCATGGCGTTCAAATCCCGTGATAGGGTGGGCCGCCAGATGGTCGGAGGTTTGCGATGACAAATAAATGGGATCCACGGGGCGGCCCCGATCCCGACACTCGGGCACCGCGCTTCAGCCTGCCGCCCGGCGCGTGCGATTGCCATGTTCATGTCTATGGGCCGGCGGACCGGTTTCCGTTTCTGCCGGAGAAAGCCGCGCGATCGTTCGAGGCGCCCAAGGAAGCGCTCGAGGCCATGCATGCGAAAATCGGCGCTGATCGCTGCGTCATCGTGCATATACCGGCCCACGGAACGGATATGGCGGTCACCCTTGACGCCATGGCGACCAGCCATCGGCACATACGGGCGGTGGCGCTGGTGCATGAATCGATCACCGATGCCCGGCTTGAGGAACTGCATGGTGCCGGGGTGCGCGGTATTCGCTATAGCCCGACGCTGGATGGCGGGGCGCTCGATAGTGACGCGATCCGGCGGATGGGCAGTCGTATCGCGCCGCTGGGATGGCATTTCCTGCTGCACTTCAAGGACAACGCGATTTTAGACTATGCCGATTTGCTGGACGGGTTGCCGGTTCCCTTTGTGCTTGACCATTTCGGTGGCATAGACCCTGCCACTGGCGGCACCGGTCAGGATTCGTTTCGTCTGGTGGCCTCACATTTGCGTGACGGCAATGGCTGGATCAAGATTTCCGCCATCGAAAAAGTATCGCATCAGCCCTATCCGTTTACCGACGCGGCCGAAATCGCCAAGGCCCTGGTATCCGAGGCCCCTGACCGGGTCCTGTGGGGCACCGATTGGCCGCATCCCAGCGTGGGGCCGCAGGGACCCACCAACGATGGTGATCTCGTCGATCTGATCCCCGCCTATGCGCCGGATCCGGCAATCCAGCATAAGATCCTGGTCGATAATCCGGCCAAATTATACGGTTTCGACTAGAGCATGATCGTTTCCAAGTCGCCGATCACAAATTCGTTTTGTGCTGGAACCGCCTATGGGCGGGCGCTACCCTTGTTTCATGGTTGGAAGACATGTTCGGCATCGGCTGATCTGTGGGCTCGCGGCCTCGGCTGTCGCCGCTCTTAGCCAATCGACGAATGTTCTCGCCGACGATGTTCCCCATGTGGGCGCGACCCAATGTGATCGATTGGGGGCCTATCCTTACGATGACCGGCGGGTCTCCGATCCGGTCGAGCGGGTCGCCGATCTGGATGCCGCCATAGGGGCGTGCCGCGAGGCTCTCGTGAAGCATCCCGGCCATCCGAGGCTGCTGCTCAATCTCGGCGCGCTGATCCATAAAAAGAAAAGACCGCGATGGGCGCCGTCCCCCGCCATACCCTTTTTGAGGCAATCCTCTGCCCAGGGCTATCTCGCGGCTAAATATCTGCTGGGTGAGGTCCTGGTCCGAAGCTGGGGGCATAACCGGCGGCGCGAAGGGTTCCATGTCATGCTTGAAGCGGCGCGCGCCGGGCATGTGGAAGCCCAGGCCCAGGTCAGTTATTACGTGGGGCGTGGCGAAAAGGCGGAACGGGCGGAGGCCCTTCGCTGGGGAGAAAAGGCCATTGAGAAGGGGCATCATGGCGCGCTGGCCGCCGTCGCGACGGCCTATCTGATGGTGCTGTCCGACAAGAAAAACTATCCCAAAGCCGTGGCCTATCTTCGCAAGGGCGACCGGGTGGGGTCGCTTGATGCGATGGCATTACTGGGACGATTGCAGGTGTTTCCGTTCGCCCCTAACGGGTTGCGCGATCTGCTGCCGGAAAACCCCTATGGCGGGATGGAGCGCATGCATTACGCGGCCGCGCGCGGCAGTCAGAAAGCCGCGTTCTATCTTGGGCTTGCCTATGCCGGTTCGACCATTAACGTCTCGGCTAACAAGGACAAGATGATAAAATGGTTCTGCCGCGCCGGTGACCGCGGCCGCTATATGGTGGCCGAGATGCTCGAGCAGGATGTGGCGGTCTATGAATGCCCCGCGAAGTACAAACTGCCGCCGCTCACACGCTGATACCACTCTAGAGTTTCTAACAGGAGACGGATCCATATGAGCCGGAATGACGGGCTGACGAGAAGAAGCGTGGTCGGTGGTTTGCTGGGCGGCGCGGTATTAAGTGCCTCGGGGCGCGCTTCGGCTGCGTCGCTGATGGCGACGCCTTTTCAGAACCAGGGGCCGTTTTATCCCATGGAACTGCCCCTCGATCGCGACAACGATCTGGTTCAGGTGACAGGCCGACCCACCAGGGCGGCTGGCGAGCTGGTTCATCTGTTCGGGCGGGTACTCGATACCAGCGGCGGCACGATCTCCGATGCCAAGGTCGAGATCTGGCAGTGTGATTCGAAAGGCCGCTATCACCATCCGCGCGACTTTAATGGCCCAGCCGATCCGGATTTCCAGGGCTATGGGACGACGCTCTCCGATCACGCCGGCGCCTGGCGTTTTAGGACCATCAAGCCGGTGCCCTATACAGGCCGGACCCCGCATATCCATTTTATTGTTTCGGTTCCGGGCGCGCCGCGTCTCACGACGCAGATGTATCTCAAAGGGCATCCGCAAAATAACGGTGACCATTTGTTTCAATCGCTGGGCAGCCAGAGGCTTCAGGCCAGCGTCTCGGTTGCCTTCAAGCCGGCCCCGAAAATCGCGCCCGGGGTTCAGGCCGGAAATTTCGACATCGTCATCGGCGGCAATACGTCGGCAGGCTGATTTATTTTAGCGCTCCAGCCCTCTCCCCCACCCGCAAAAATCTAATCCTCACCGCCATACCAGTGGCGCAGGGCCCAGTGGGAAAACCAGTTGAGGGCGGCATAGATCGCAATGCCCGCCAGGGACAGGATCACCAGGGCGGCGAACAGGCGCGGGATCTGTAAGCGGTAACCCGATTCCAGAATGCGGAATGCGAGGCCTGAAGCGGTGCCGCCGGACCCGGCGACAAACTCGGCGACCACCGCACCGATCAGGGATAATCCACCGGAAATACGCAGCCCGGCCAGGAAATAGGGCAGGGCCGAGGGCGCTTCCAGATAGGCCTGGGTCTGCACCCGGCTGGCGCCGTAGAGCTTGAAAAGATCGTGCAGGTTCCTGTCGGCGCTTTTCAGACCGGCGATGGTGTTGGCCAGCACCGGGAAAAACGCGACGATCCAGGCGCATACGACAAGGGCGATAAAGGTATTGTTGATCCATATAATAATCAGCGGCGCGATGGCCACGATGGGTGTGACCTGGGCTATGATGGCATAGGGCAGCAGGCTGCGTTCCAGCCAGCGGGTGCGCGAAATCAGAAAGGCGAGACCGGCGCCGCCCAGCGCCGCGGCCAGCAGCGCGACAATCGTAATCTCCAGCGTCACCCACAGCGATCCCATCAGCAGCGCGGAATCATTCCACAGGGTTTCTATTATCAGGAGCGGGCCGGGCAGAATGTAATGGGGCACGTCGAACGATCGCACGCCGATTTCCCAGATGATCAGAAAGGCGAGACCGATCAGGAAAGGGGGTCTTGCTTCCTTGAGACGCCTCATCATTCCAGATAACTCCCGAGATCTTCGGAAATCCGGCGGCATATATGGGCGAAATCCTGCCCCATCCGCATGGAAGCGGTCCGCGGCCAGGGGAGGTCGATATCATGTTCCGATATGATCCGCCCGGGCCGCCGTGACATCACCACCACCCGCTGCGACAGGTAAACCGCCTCGAAAATACTGTGGGTCACAAACAGGATGCTGCATTTCCTTGCATCGAAAATCCTCAGCAGATCGTCGTTCAGCCGGAACCGCGTCATTTCATCCAGGGCGCCGAACGGTTCGTCCATCAGCAGCATTCTCGGCCTGGTGATCAGCGCACGGGCCACCGACACCCGCATTTTCATGCCGCCCGAGAGCTGGCGCGGATAGGATTGCGCGAATCCATCGAGCCCGACGCGCTGTATCGCCGCTTCAATGTCGTCCGCCACGTCGGAGCGGGCCTTTCCGGCGAGCCGCAGCGGCAAGTAGATATTGTCCCAGACCGTGGCCCAGGGCAGCAACGTGGGTTCCTGAAACACGAACCCGACCTCCCCGGTTTGGGGTTTTCCGCCGGGCCAGTCGAGAACCCCGGCGGTCTGGATTTCCAGCCCACCGAGAATGCGCAGCAGGGTCGTCTTGCCGCAGCCCGAGGGGCCGAGGAAACTGGTAACAGATCCCGCCGGTACGCTCAGCGTGACGCGATCAAGCGCCTTGGTGCCGTCATTGAACATCCGGCCTAGCCCGATGGTTTCGAACAGAACGGGCGCGGGATCACTCATCGCGAGCTCTTCTCGCGGGGCAGGAAGTCGGTACTGAAGGCGCGGCGCCAATCCATGCTGGCTGGATAAAGCCCGGCCGCCGACATCATGATGAAAAAGGCCTGCCATCGCCTTTGGGTCATGGCGCCGATGCCGTTCGTGCCGGCATCGCCCGAGCCGACGATCCCGTATTCGATCATCTTGGCCCTGCCGTATGCGAGCAGGCCTTCGGACATTTCCGGGTTATGGCGTTTGATCAGGGCATTGCCGGGATCGGGATCGCTTCCGAGATAATCGCGCCAACCCTCGATGGAGGCCGCGACGAAGGCGCGAACCAATGCCGGCTTTTCTTCCGTCAGGCGGCGCGATGTCTGGATCAGCGCGCCATAGCTCTGATAGCCGGAATCGGCCAGCAGATGAACGACCGGTTTGATGCCCTGGCCCTCCATCAAATAGGGCTCGCTGCCCAGATAACCCTGCTGGATGGTGGATTTGCGCACCAGAAAGGGCGCGATGGAAAATGTATAGGATCGGATCTGATTGTCGCTAAATCCAAAACGCGCCTTGAGGAACAGCCACGAACCAATGCGGGTATCGGCTCCGATATAGATGGGCTTGCCTTCGAGGGCTGCGAGGCTGTCATTGCCCTGACCCGGGTGGGCGATAAGGACCTGCGGGTCCTTCTGGAACAGGGCGGCAACGGCGACCATGGGGATCTTTTCGCGCGCATAATTCAGCACGATAAAGGAATTGGACGACAGGCTGAAATCCACCCGCCCGGCGGCCAGAAGCTGGGCGTGATTGATCTGCGGGCCGCCCTGGCGAATCACCACTTCCAGCCCGCGCTTTTTATAGAAGCCCTTGGCCAGTGCCTGGTAAAATCCGCCATGTTCGGCCTGGGCCCGCCAGTCGGTGCCAAAGACCACGCGATCCGCCGCGGCGCCTGATGTCACCGGTGCCAGCAGACCGGCTACCAGTGCAAAGACGATGAGACTTAATTTCTGCATTCCGATCCGCGACCCTTCCTTTCGTCGTGCCCCGTCCGTTGATAGCATACCCAACCGGAACACCAGGGGTAAGGTCCATGGATACTCGAAGAATTGGCGGCGCGAACGGCATAGATCTGCCCATCGTCGGGCTCGGCTGTAATGCGTTCGGCCGCCGCCTTGACGAGGAGGCCTCGCGCCCGGTCATTCATGCCGCGCTCGATGCCGGCGTTACGTTTTTCGATACGGCGGAAGGCTATGGCGACGGGTTGTCCGAAGAATTTATCGGCCGGGCGCTGGAAGGACGGCGCGACGAAGTCATTCTGGCGACAAAGTTCGGGCTGCGGACAGCCCATATTCCGGGCAAGGCCAAAGGCTCCCGGGAAAACGCCATGGCCGCCATCGATAAGAGCCTGAAACGGCTGCGCACCGATCACATCGATCTCTATCAGCTTCACATGCCCGACCCGTCAACGCCCATCGCGGAGACGCTGGAAGCCATGAACGATATGGTCAAGGCCGGCAAAGTCCGGCTGATCGGCTGTTCGAACTTTTCCGCAGCTCAATTGCGGGAGGCTATCCAGGTGGCGGCGGATAGGGGGCTTGATTGTTTTGTTACGGCGCAAAACCAGTGGAGTGTGCTCGACCGTGATATCGAGGGCGATCTGGTGCCGGTCTGTGCCGACAACGAGATTGGTATCCTGCCTTACTACCCGCTTGCCAAGGGGTTGTTGACCGGCAAATACCGACGGGATGCCGCGGCGCCGCAGGGCAGCCGTCTGGCAGGCAGCGGTGATCTGTCACGGGCCGATTTCGAGACCATCGAGAAACTTGAACAATTCGCCACCGGCCGCGGGTTTAATCTGCTGACGCTGGCGGTATCGTGGCTCGCCTCGCAGCCCACCACGGCCAGCGTCATCTCCGGCGCGTCACGGGCAGAACAGCTAAGCCAGAACGCCACTGCGGCGAATTGGAAAATGACGCCCGAGGATCTGGCGGAGATAGATAAGATCGTGGGGTGAGGGGTGGCGCGAGCGCCTCCATCATGGGTATTTTTTGCGTCTGTCGGCGCATACCCCCCACCTAACCTCCCCCTCAAGGGGGAGGAATTCGATTTTGGATTTTAACGAGCCATCGAAGACAAATATGACCCCCTCCCCCCTTGAGGGGGAGGGTTGGGGTGGGGGGGGCACGCCGTCTGGCGTGCTAATCAATTAAAATTTCTAATCCTCATAAATCATCGCCTGGATGGGCTGGCCGAAGTCCGGAGCCGCCATGTCGGGGCAGGCGCTGGCGGCGACGGCGAGATCCATCTCGGCGCGGAAATCAACATAGATAGGATCCTTGGGCCGGTTCGGCGTGTGGCTGATGGTTCCCGACTTGGTATCGATATCCACGTGCTGGAACACGTTGAGCGGGCTCGGGATGAGCTCCGGCGGGATGTTCCAGGCGCTGAACCCGTCGATCAGATTCTCCCAGCAGCCGTGATCGGGAATCGGGATGTCGTCACCATGGTGATACTGGTCGAGACGGCCTTCCTCCTTGGCGCGGGCATAGCGCGGCCCGGAGCAGGTGCCGTATTGCAGGTCGTGATAGCCCATCCCGGCGAACTGGTCTTCGGTAATGGTCATCATGGGGTTGTTGAGCTTGCTGTAGAGCACGTCGCCGGTGCTGATCCAGAGTTTCATGTTGTAAACTTTAGTGCGCGCCTGATCGAACCGTTCATCGGTGTTGTGCAGATTGATACAGGCGAAATCGATGATGGTCTTGGCGGTGAGCCGCAGCACCTGCCCCTTGTTCATGGGACGGCCCCATCCTGAATTGGCGGGGACGAACTCGTCGCTGATGATTTTCATATGTTTGCTCCCGCTTGTCAGGGTTGCAGAATGGTGATTGTGCAGTTGGCGCCGGCCGCCGAGGTTTCCGACGCCGGGCAGTTGATCAGGGCGCAGATCAGATCGATCTCAGCCTCCAGATCGATGGAGACCGGCTCCGGTGGTCCCTTTGGCGCCGGTCGTATGCGTCCCTCCTGCGAGATGCTGAGATTGCGGAACAACCCCATGGGATCGGGCAAATCCTCGAAGCTGACCCCGAGAGGCGAGAGCAGCTGAAGCATCCCGTCGGCGCAGCCATGGCCCGATTGAAGATCGTGCAGCCCGGTTCCGGCGAAGCCGTCTTCCAGCATGCGCATCATCGGATTGTTCTGCTTGCTAAACAGCCGGTGCCCCTTGGTGGGATACATGTTGAGGTTATAGATGCGGGTGCGGGCGGTATCGAAATATTCCTTGATGTCGTCCCGCTTGAAAGCGTTGAAATCAATCACGCTCTTGCCGGTGATGCGCAGTATCTGGCCCTTATCCACATCGCCTTTCCAGCCGTTTTGCGGCGACACGGTCTCTTCGCTGATCACATCCATGGTCTTTTCCTCTGAATTCGTTCGGGCTCAGTTTAGGGCTCGAAGATGGTTGCGCCAACCTCGAGGCCTTTTGTCTTCGAGGCCTTGTCCGGGCAGGCGCTGAACGCCACCAGCAGATCCCGTTCCGCCTTTAGGTCGAGATCCACAGGTGCGTCGGGCCGGATCTGGGTGCGGGTCATGCAGCCGGTTTCCTGATCGATATCCATGTTCTGAAACAGATTGACCGGGCTCGGAATATTCTCATAGGGAATGCCATAGGGCTCCAGTGCCCAGGTCAGGTTTTCGGCACAGCCATGATCGGGTATCTCCATATCATCACCATGGAGGTATTCGTCGAGACGGCCTTCCTCGGCAGCGCGCTTATGACGGTCCCGGCCGCACATGCCGAACTGCAGATCGTGGGTGCCGAGCCCTTCAAACCCGTCTTCGAGCAGGGTAATCAGGGGCGCTCCCGATCGTGAAAGCAGCGTGTGGCCCCGTTTGAAATAGAGGCAGTTGCTAAGCTCCTTGGTGGGGGCTTGGTCGAACGCTTCGGCATAGTCGTGGCGGTCGAAGGCGACGAAGTCGATGATCGTCCGCGCCGTCAGCCGCAGGATCTGCCCCGCCTTCATCTCCGCTGCCCAGCCCGTGTTGCGGGGGGCGATGTCTTTTTGAATTTGCCGCATGTCCGTCAGTCCATCTCCATTCTCACATGGGGAATATTGGCTTCATCGAAGATACCCCCGATCCGCCGGAACCCCAGCGCTTCATAAAAATTTTCGGCATGGCATTGTGCGTGGATGGCGATGGTCACAGCCTCTCCGGAGCGGGCATCCCCCATGGTGCGCTCCATAAGCGCTTTTCCGATACCCCTGCCGCGGGCTTCAAGGAGAACCGCGACGCGCTCGATTTTTACAACGCCGTCCCCCGCATCCCGTATGCGTGCGGTGCCCACCGGTTGATCGTCCCACAGGGCGAGATACTGACGGCACTCATTATCGAGTCCGTCGAACTCCAGGCCGGCATCCACCTTCTGCTCGTCGCAAAACACCACGCGGCGAATGGCGAAGCAGGCTTCCAAGTCGGCGGGTCCGGTGATTTCCGTTATGTGGATATTGAACATGGGGTGAGTCTAGCAAGCAATGACAACATCGCAAGGCGCGGCCGTGGACCGCCGCCCGTCCGCCCATTACAGTGCCGGCAGGAAATTTGGAAACCGGAGAATTTCTCTATGCGTATACTTGTGTTCGCCGCCTCGCTCAGAAAAGAGTCGCTCAACAAAAAGCTGGCGGTATTGATCAGTCAGAAACTGGAAGCGGCAGGAGTTGAGGTCGATCATGCGGATTTCCGCGATTTTCCAATGCCTTTGTATGATGGTGATATTGAAGCCAGCGATGGCATCCCCGCCGGAACCCAGAAACTCGCGGATCGGATTTCCGGCGCCGATGGCATCGTTATCGTCTCGCCCGAATATAATTTCGGGGTTCCCGGCCCCCTCAAGAACGCGATCGATTGGCTGTCACGCATCCGACCTTACCCGACCATTGGCAAGCTTGGGTTTCTGGCGTCCGCCGCCCCCGGTGTGGTGGGCGGTGCCCGCGGCCTGATTGCCTTGCGTCCGTCGTTGTCCTTCCTGGGCATGTGGCTGTCCGGCGATTCCTTTTCCCTGGCCCAGGCGGGGCAGGCGTTCAATGACGACGGGACCCTGAATAACGAGGATCTGGATAGAATGCTCGACGGCATGCTGGGTAAGTTCGTCAACGCGACCGGATCCCTCAAGCTCGATTGACCGGAGCCGTCGCCACATGGATCTCGGCACCATCATCGACGCCGCCGTCGCACGTGATCCCAGTGCGCTGGCCTTTGTGGATGGAGACATCCGCAAATCGTTCGCCGGGTGGCAGGACGATATTTCCCGTGTCGCCGGCGGCTTGCAGAAGAAGGGATTAGCGCGGGGCGATCATCTGGTCGCCATCATGGCGAACCGCTATGAAATGGCGACGCTTTACTGGGC
>JABJKO010000076.1 GCA_018660305.1 Rhodospirillaceae bacterium | reverse complement strand
CGGCCTATATCACCTCCAAGCACGCGGTCATTGGCCTGATGCGGACCGCCGCTCTGGAAGGTGCGGAATCGAACATCCGCGTTAACACGGTTAACCCCGCACCCATCGACACCCGCATGATGGCCTCGATTGAGGAGCAGCGTGGCCTGCCGACCGGCGACCGCTCAAACCGCCCCATGGCCCAGCGCCTGCCGTTGCAGCGCTATGGCGAGCCGGAGGAAGTGGCGCGGTTGATGCTGTTTCTCGGCAGCGAGGATGGCTCGTTTTGTACGGGCGGTGTTTATATGGTCGATGGCGGCGTCTCCGCGGGCCCGGTCTGAGGCGGGACCGCGGAAGGGATAGGATGGAGTACCTGTAATATGACCAATGAACGACCAACAACCGTACGCCTGCAAAAGATGTCCTGGGCCTTTACGGAATCGGCGGTGCTTTTCGCCGCCATTCAGAGCGGTTTTTTCACCGCCGTTTCCACCCATGGTGAAAGTTCCCAGGCTATCGCCGATGCCATGGGTATCACAGACGCAAACGCGCAACGGATGATCGTCGCATTGCTGACCATGGATCTCATCGAACCGGATGGCGAGGGTTTTCGGAATGCCCCGGATGTGGAACGGTTCCTGGTCGAAAATACCCGCAGCTATGCCGGCCGATGGATTTCCTGGTTTCATCATCAATGGGAAAACTGGGGGAAGCTGGGCGACCGGCTGCAAAATAAAGGTCCGGAGCAGACCTTGGGCTTTTATAACGAAGGCTTCACCGTCGAACATGCACGGCGCTACCATCAGGCAACCTCCAGCGTTGGTTTGGGCGCGGCCCGCAAGTTTCTGGCGGAGGTGGATCTGAGCGGCCGTCACAAGCTGCTGGATCTGGGCGGCGGTTCCGGCGCCTATTCGATCGAGGCGGCGAAGAAATATCCGGAGCTTCAGGCCGTGGTTCTGGATCTGGCCGAAGTGGTGGTTATCTCCCGCGAGTTTATCTCCGAACATGGCGTGGAAGATCGGGTCAGCGCGGAAAAATGCGATTTCACCTCCGATCCGTTCCCTGACGGGGCCGACGTCATTTTGATGAACTCCAATCTCCCGCAATATTCCGGAGAGGTCATCGCTCAAGTGGTTCAGAAAGCCTATGACGCGTTGGTGCCGGGCGGCGAGATGCATATCTGCGGCGAGATGATCAACGAGGATTGGCACGGCCCGCTCATTCCGGCCATGTGCGCCATTCATGGTGTGCTGTTCAATTCCACTGCCCTGCCGCACCGGCCAAGCGAATGTATTGGATATTTCGAGGCGGCCGGTTTTGTCGATGTCTCGGTCAGAGAGTTCATTCCCGACATCCTGCAACACATCACCGGTCGCAAACCGAAAATCTAAATATCGGCCAGATATCGAGAATGGTGAGCTATTGCGTGGCCCGCCCTCCGGATATATCAATAATGCTTCCCGTTGAATGGCGGGCTTCTTCCGAGAGCAGCCACAGCACGGCGCCTGATACATCCCGCACCTCGCCGATCCGGCCGTTCGGCGTACTCGCGACAACCGTCTTCAACCATTCTGGACTTAACTCGGCGCCGGCTTTCACCATATCCGTATTGATGACGCCGGGTCTGACCCCGAATACACAGATGCCTTGCGGCGCTTGCTCCTTGGCAAGGCCGATGGTCAAGGTATCGACGGCTGCCTTGCCGGCGGCGTAATCCACGAAAGACCCCGGAGAATAGGACCTGGATGCGGCCGAAGAGATGTTGACGATGGCGCCGCCCTGTCCGCCGTGGCGTTTCGCCATTCGTTGCACGGCGGCGCGACAGCAAAGGAATAAACCAAAGACATTGATCTCCAGCATGCGGTGGGTTGCTTCAATGTCGAGCTCCTCAATGGGACCAATACCCGTTGCGATACCGGCGCTGTTGACGACCCCGGTGATCTGGCCGAGCTCTTCCGCCGTGCGGCTGAATAATTTCTCGACGTCATCCGGCTTCGAGATATCCGCCCTGACGACGGTGGCCTTCATGCCCTGATCACGGACATCGGAGGCGACATTTTGCGCACTGTCTTCGTCCGCCGTGTAGTTGATCCCGACGTGCCAGCCTCGCTCGGACGCTAATCGGGCGACATCCGCGCCGATCCCCCGGCTGCCGCCGGTAACCAGCAACACACTCATTTGAAACCCCCGAAGGCGGCTGGTATGCGTTGGATATCCTGGATCACGCCGGCGGGCAGACTGCCCCGCAGTTCGGACGAGGCGCTGTCCGATACGGCATCGGAAATACCGCCGAAACGTTCCTCGATGGCGGCGGCGATCTCGTCATGGCGGCCGACGGCGGCGAATAGCCGGACCACATCGTCACTGACTTCCGCCGTCATCTTGTCCCACTGATCGGTCTTGGACATGTGGTTCAGCTTGTGGCCTAGATCATCCAGACCGTGCTGTTCAAAAACCGGCCAATAGGCGCGCGTGGAGCCGTAGAAGCCGACACGCATGCGCACCCATTCCAGGGCCTTGTCCACGGTTTCATCGTCCGGACCGGTGGCGATAAAGCCGCCGCCGGAAATCTCGAAACTCTCGCGGGCCCGGCCGACGCTATCCAGGGCGCTTTGAAGACGAGGGATAACGATGTTTTCGAGATATTTGCGGGTGCAAAAGGCGTGCAGGCGGGCGCCGTCATATTCCTGGCCGGCCACCTTCATCATGGCGGGGCCCACGGCTGCCACGGTAATGGGTGGGGGCGAGCTATCTATTGGCTCGGGCGTGAAATTTGGGGTCATCAGGGTGAACCGGTAATGCTCGCCCTCGAAATTCAAGGCCTCGCCGGTCTTCCAGTTGTTCCAGATGGCGCGCAGGGCCTGGGCATATTCCCGCAGGCGCGGTGCCGGCGGGGTCCAGGGGGCCGAAAATCGGCGTTCGTTATGTCCTTTGACCTGACTGCCGATGCCAAGCACGAAACGGCCGTTCGAAGCCGATTGCAGATCCCAGCCGATATTGGCCACCGTCATGGGGCTGCGGGCAAAAGCGATGGCGATGCCGGTGGATAGCTGTAGCCGTTCCGTATTAACTGCGGCGACACCCAGGGGCATGAAGGGATCGTGGCGGTTTTCCAGCGTCGTGACGCCGTCATAGCCCTTGGCTTCGATCGCCCGTACCGCGTCTGGCACCTGACGCAGATCGTGTTGTGGAATGGTCGTCATCACCCGCATGGGGCTTCCTCCTGCTCTGAATGTTTCTTATGTCGCCGACCGCTCGGCGGCGATTAAGCGTTCAATGCGTTTGCGGTAAACGTTGGGTCCCCGGTCGAAACTGACCCGAATGGGCGGGCGTTTGGCGGGCCGGTTTTCCTCTTCCTGAATGGCTTCGAGAATAAGCTTGTCCTCGGCGAAGGCGATGTCGAAAAGATCGTCCATTCTACGGGATACCGCATCGTCGTTGGTGGCGGTGTTCCGAATATGCATCCAACGGTCGATGGTGTTGGTTTCATCCACGGGTGTTAGGAAATGGATGGCGAAGATGCGCACGCCCTTGTCCCGGTCACATTCCGCCAACCGTTCCTCGACGGCGGCACTGCCGAAATCGATCACGGCGGTGGAGGGTAAATGGAGATAGTAGTAATGCCAGCGGTCCACGTTGCCGTTGAAGCCGCCGAATTCCTGGAAAAATCCCACGGGTGGCGCATCACGGATCCAGCGCCAGGCAACGATGGGATCGGCCTTGGTGTCGGCTTCGACGACCACGTCCTCGCTGGCGGCGCTGCCCAGGGTGGTGGGGTGGACGAAACTGACATGAGCCGGATCGACCAGATTTTCGGCCACGTTCAGATAGTGCGAGCCAAGATGTAGTTGTCCGCCCTGGTGGGCATCCCAACCGGGTGCCGTGAATTCCGGCATGTCGAAGATGTTGTCCGCATTCGCCAGCTCCCGCGCCCCCATCCAGACCCAGACAATGTCGTGGCGCTCATGGACGGGATAACTTTCCACATAGGCCTGGGGCGGAATCGTGTCCTGGCCGGGCACCCGGACGCATTTGCCGGTGCCATCGAAGGTCATGCCGTGATAACCGCATTGGATATCATCACCGACCCGCCGGCCCATGGATAGCGGCAACAGGCGATGGGGGCAGCGGTCTTCCAGCGCCACCACCGTGCCATGGGAATCACGGTACATGACCAGATGTTCCGCCAATATGGTTACCCGGCGCAGGTCGTCTCCGAATTCCAAGGCCCATCCCGCCACATACCAGGCATTTTGCACAAATTTCATGAGGCCTCCGCTCCGCTTACCGTTTGCCTAGCGTAAGGTGGCCATATGGGCTGTGGCAAGACGACTTATGACGTGGCGCCAACGGTACTGGCCCTTCACCATTGCTTCCTTGGCCGCTATGCTGGGCGAAACATAGAAGGAGGAGCGAAGCAATGAGTATTCGCGCCGGAATTGGCTTATCGACCTATCCGTTCACCAGCACCGACGGCTTCTGGCGTTGGGTACAGATGTGCGAGGAAGGCGACATTGATTCCATATGGCAGACCGATACCCTGGTCTCCAAGGAACCCATGCTGGAATGCATGACGACCATGG
>JABJKO010000077.1 GCA_018660305.1 Rhodospirillaceae bacterium | reverse complement strand
TCGTCATGATCTCCAACAAGCAGGAGAACGGGCGCTATATCGGGGCGGTTTCGGCGGGGGATTACTGGCATTCGGATCTGTCCTGTCAGGCGCGGCCCAACAAGGCGTCGTTTCTCTATGCGCTGGAACTACCCGCCGAGGGCGGCGATACGGGTTTTTGCAATCAGTACCGGGCGCTGGAGACATTGCCGGATGATCTGCGCCAGAAAATCAAAGGGCGGAGCGGTATCCACACCTTCAACCGCATGCGAAATCCGCGGGTGAAGGTCCCCGTGATGTACGATAAGGAAGACGCCCAGATGCGCTATAGCGACCGCGCGCCCGATGACGGTGTGCATCCTATCATTCGTACCCATCCGGAAACCGGCCGCAAGGCGCTCTACGTCTCGCACCGCTTTACCGTCGGGATCGCGGACATGGATGAGGCGGAGGCCCGGCCGCTGCTGGACGCGTTGTTCGAGCATCAATTGCGTCCGGATCTGATCTACCGTCATAAATGGCAGCCCCATGATCTCACCCTGTGGGATAATCGCTGCACCACCCATCACGCCTATGGCGGCATGCCGCCGGGCCAGATTCGTCACATGCACCGGACAACCCTTGCCGGCGACGTGCCTTTTTGAGGGGAGCCCATGCGGATCAATCGCCTGTCGGAGGCGCTGGGCGCTGAAGTCACCGGTGTCGATGTGGCGGCGCTCGACACCAAAACATTCGAGACTATTCACACCGCGTTCCTCGAACACCAGCTGCTGGTGTTTCGCGGTCAGTCATTGGCCCCCGATAATCTTGTCGCCTTTAGCGCACGCTTCGGACCCATCGAAACCCGCCCCGACCGGCCGTTTACGCTGGAGGGCGTGCCGGAGGTCTCGGTCCTGTCCAACCGCCGGGTGAAGGGTGAGCCGGTGGGCATCATCAGCGCCGGCGATTTCTGGCATACGGATCTGTCCTTTGGGGAGATTCCCAGCCGCGCGACGTTTCTCCACGCGCTGGAGGTGGCGGAGGAGGGCGGCGATACGGAATGGTCGAACATGTACAGGGCCTATGAGACGCTGCCCGAGGCGACCAAATCCCGGATCGAGGGGCTGAAAGGCGTTCACGTGTTCGACCGCCGCAAGAACCCGCGCATTCAGGTGCATGATCAGTTCAGGGAAAAGGCCGACGCGGTTTACGGCCTGCCCATCCCCGATGCGGTGCACCCCATCGTGCGGACTCACGCCCATACGGGGCGAAAATCCCTTTTTGTATCCCCTCGGTTCGTGGTGGGTATCGATGGGATGGAAGACGATGAGGCACAGCCCCTGCTGGATGAGCTGTTTGAGCACCAGATCCGGCCGGAATTCCGCTACCGCCACAAATGGCGCCAGGGTGATCTGCTGATGTGGGACAATTCCTGCCTGATCCACATTGGCCTCGGCGGCATAGAACCGCCGGGAATCCGGCATATGCACCGCTCCATGGTGCTGGGCGATCGGCCCTGTTGAGCGCCACGGAGGGCAAAATACCCATAATTCCGCCGAGAGATGGGGAGATCCCCTATGTTGGGACCGTCCTAGCCCCAATTTGCCCTTGGGATTTTCCCCATAATTTAGCCCGAATATAAATTTTTGCATATTCAGACGATTTTATTGAGGTCTAATTCCCGTAAGACGTGCGGCGAAGCACGTGTTGGCGCCTGGATTTTGAGAAGATTGTCGTCAGGATACAGGGGGTTAGCCTTTCAACATTTCAATTAATCTAAAGTTTTTCGGAAATTTCCTAACTGATTGAAAACAAATTGGTTTTTACGGTTCTTTAAAACTTCAATTGTTAAAATTTGCGTGTATGTTGAGCTGAACTTACCGGTAAAAATCCTGCGAACCGGTCGCGCCGTTGGAAAGCCGATGGAGCCGGATATGAAGGATACCAAGTTAAAAACGACGAGGGCTTCACCGGGGCTGGCTTTCGTAGGCTGAGGTAAGCCATGGCGTCATATGAAGTACAATCGAAGGGCCGACAAGGCTGGCAAATCGTCGAAGTTTTCGACTCGTACGATCACGCCTATCAGTGTCTGACCCGCGCCGATCGGTCCGGGCAGTATCGTGAATTGCGTCTACGCAAGGAATATCTGGATATCCGGACCGGCCAGGTGAGGGGGGCGACCATTTCCCGCGCCGGCCAGAAAGAACATGAAATGGCCGCTCGCGAGGAAAAGCGGCTTGAGAAGGAAGCGGTCCACCAACAGATCGAAAAACGGCTGCATAAGAAATTGCTCGCAACCTGGTCTAAACGGGAGGCACTTGCCCGTGAGCGGCTGCGTCTGCAAACGCACCCACTTTACATCGCGTTTCTGACATCGATCCTGTTCTTCTCGGGGCTCGCCGCCATGTACTACTTCGACTTTGTCCTGATCCCGTAGAGGCCGCCTCCATAGGGCTCTAGATGTGATGTCTAAGGCCGCCCGACTGCCATCCCTCAAGCAATTCGATAACGGTGTCGCTCAAATCGCTGAACTGCGCGGCGAGTTGGCGCAAATTCAGTTCTCCGGGCACAAGGCGGACGATTTTGGCGGTCACGCTTTGTTCAACCATATGACCATCTTCTTCGAGAATGATATTGACCGGTGCGCTATTGCCCGGCTCAAGGGTGTCTTCGTAACCATCGATCATGAAGCCTCCGAGACTCCAATCGGCAGTGGAATAGAATTGACCCTCGAGTTCCAGGGTAAGGATGCGGTCGCCGGTCCGAATATCGCGGCGCCTATCGGTTTCACCGGTATGCAAATCGTTCATGACACGTCTCCATAGGCAATGGGGTGTCTTCAAAGGAGCCAAATCTTCACCCCCAAAGGATTAACAACTTCTAACGAAAATTCACCTGGGCTCTCAAAATGATGCGGATGGCGTGGGGGCTCCCTTGAATGGCGGGCAAGTTGTTGGGCGGCCGAATTGACGATGCGGGATGCCCGGCCTAGACTCCCTGAAATTATAAAAAAGTTCCAATTCGAGGTTTCACGGAAGAGGTCTAATATGCAGGTCAACCGCTTGTCCGAGGCGCTGGGCGTAGAGATTTCGGGTATCGATATCACCGATCTGGACGATGCAACATTCGCGGAAATCCGCGATGTGTTCCATGACAGCCATGTCATCGTCTTTCGTGACCAGCATGTCAGTGTCGAGGACCATATTGCCTTCAGTCACCGGTTTGGTGATCTCGAAATCCATATTGCGACAGATCACCTCCTGAAGGACCATCCCGAGATTCTGCTGGTTACCAACAAGAAGGAAAATGGCAAATATATTGGCGTCGAGAATGCCGGCGATGAATGGCATTCCGATCTGTCTTACATGGATAAGCCGAGTCTTGGCTCGCTGCTTTACGCGCTCGAAGTGTCGCAGGACGGTGGCGATACGGAATGGTCCAACATGTATACCGCCTATGAAACTCTGCCCGAGGAGACAAAGCAGCGGATACAAGATTTGAAGGCGCGCCATTCCTTTAACCGGTTTCGCAATCCCAGGATCGGTATCCCCGAACAGCATCGCGAGAACGCGGAGGAACGATACGCGAAGATCAGCCCGCCGGACGTCATCCATCCGGTGGTCCGTACCCATCCTGTGACAAATCGAAAGGCGTTGTACGTCTCGCCGCGCTTTACCATCGGGATAGAGGATCTGCCCGAACAGGAAGGCCAGGCGCTTCTCGATGAGCTGTTTGAGCACGCTACCCGTCGGGAGTTCATCTATCGTCATGAATGGCGCCTGGGGGATCTGTTGTTCTGGGACAATCGCTGCACGCTGCATCTGGCCTGTCGCGGCATACCCGAAGGTCAGATACGGCACATGCACCGGACGACCATTTCCGGCGACGTCCCGGTTTAAGGGGCGGATAGTCCATGCAGATCAATCCGCTCTCTGACGCTCTCGGTGCCGAGGTGATCGGAATCGATGTGGGTGATCTGGACGAGGTGACCTTTGGGAAGATCCATGAAGCCTTCCTCAAACATCATGTGCTGGTGTTCCGGGATCAGGATTTAGCGCCCTCGAAGCAAATTGCCTTCAGCCAACGGTTCGGTCCGACGGATGTCCACATCCAGACGGAAAGCGCCCATCCCGAACATCAGGAAATTCAAATCCTGTCCAACAAGAAAATCGACGGCAAATATGTCGGCTCCCCATCGGCCGGGGATAATTGGCATACGGATCTGCAGTACAAGGATATTCCGACCCTTTGCACACTTCTTTACGGCTTGGAGATCCCGCGGGATGGCGGGGATACAGAATGGGCCAATATGCATTTGGCTTACGAATCCTTGCCCGAGGACACCAGGAAGCGACTAGTGGGGCTGCACGGCCGCAATACCTTCAACCGGTTCCGAAATTCGCGGGTGGAAGTCCCCGAAGTCTATAAGGGGCAGGGCCAGAAGCGCTATGTGGATATCACCCCGCCGGATGCGATCCATCCCCTTGTCCGCACACATCCCGAAACCGGGCGCCAAGCGCTCTATCTTTCGGAGCGTTTTACCATCGGGATAGAGGAATTGCCGGAGGACGAGGGCCAGAGGCTGATGGATGAGTTGATCGCGCATCAGAAGCAGAGCCAGTTTGTTTATCACCATCGATGGAAGCCCCACGATCTCCTGATGTGGGACAATCGCTGCCTGCTTCATCAGGCCTGCGGCGGTGTGCCGGCTGGGCAGATCAGGCACATGCATCGCACCATCGTTCTGGGCGACAAGCCGTATTGACGAGCGAACCAAACAATAAACCTGGGGAACGGAGAGAATGAACACGACACCTGAACGAAAGAAATCAACCAAGCCGAGAATCCGGCACGCCATGATCCGGGTGAAGGATCTGGACAAGTCTGTCCAGTTCTACACTGACGTTCTCGGCATGAACGTCTTTCGCCGCAGCGAAAACGAAGGCGGCAAATACACCGTCGTCTTTCTCGGATACGGCGACGAAGACGAGGATCCCGCCATCGAGCTGACTTATAATTGGGGGCAGGATGACGGTTATGAGCTGGGCAGCGGTTTCGGCCATATCGCCATCGGCTTTCCGGATATTTATGAAGTCTGCAAAAAGGTCGAGGCCTTTGGCATGGAAGTGCCGCGCCCGCCGGGTCCGCTTAAGCATACCGGCCCGAACGGCCCGGTGATTGCCTTTATCCGTGATCCCGATGGCTATTCCATAGAGCTCGGCCAGCGCGCCTAGAAGTTTAAAAGATAAAAAATTGTTTCAGGGAGGAAACCAGCATGGCGGAAAACGCCCCGGCGGAGGTAACGCCGACCCATAACGTTCAACATCGTTTCGCCTATGAAGATTTGCGCGGGTGGCTCGAAGAGGCGGAACGCCTTGGCGAACTCGAAGTGGTGACCGGCGCGAGCTGGGAAGAGGATATCGGCCTCGCCGCCACCGTCGTGAAATACCGCGATGGCTCTCCGGCGCTTCTGTTCGACGAGGTGCCGGGCTGCGCGAAGGGGTTCCGGGTGCTGGCCAATTTCTTTGGCGGCAAGCGCAAGAACATGACCCTTGGTTTCCCCACGGACCTGGACAAGGTCGCCCTCAGCGAAGGCTGGGCCGGTGTTTATTCACACGATGCGGGTGCGCTGATCCCACCGGTCTATGTGGATGACGGGCCGGTGTTCGAGAACATCATGATGGGCGATGACGTTGATGTTCTCGCCTTTCCGTCGCCCATCTGGCACGAGGAAGACGGCGGCCGCTATATCGGCACCGGCACCTATAATGTCACCCAGGACCCCGATACCGGCTGGTACAATATGGGATGCTACCGGGTGATGGTCATCGACGAGAAGACCGTCGCCTACAATTCCGCGCCGGGCAAGCATGGCCGTATCCATCACGAAAAACATGTGGCGCGCGGCGAGAAGATGCCGGTTGTCATGGTGGTTGGCGGCGAGCCGCTGGCGTTCCTGCTTGGCGGTTACGAAGTCCCGTCGGGGGTCAGTGAGTTCGATGTGCTGGGCGGGCTGCGCGGAAAGCCGGTGGAGCTGGTCAAAGGCAAGGTGACCGGCCTGCCGTTCCCGGCCAATGCGGAGATCGTCATCGAAGGCTGGGTCGATCCCGAGGAGGTCGTTCCCGAAGGGCCGTTCGGCGATTGGTGCGGCAGTTATACGGAAAAGGGCCGGGTCCGGCCCAAATGCGACGTGCAGGCGATTTATTACCGCAACGATCCCATCATTCTCGGATTTCCGCCGCAGCATCTGCCCGATGAATTCTCCCGCTTCCGCGCGATCACCCGATCGGCCCTGATGAAGAAGAATATCGAGGCCGCCGGCGTGCCGGATATCCACGAAGTCTGGTGTCACGAGGTGGGCGGGTCACGCATGCTGACCGGTGTGTCCATCACACAGCGCTATCCCGGTCATGCGACGCAGGCCGGGCACATCGCCAGCCAATGCCACGCCGGCGCCTATGCCGGCAAATGGGTCATCGTCACCGACGACGATATCGACGTGACCAATCTGGAGGAGTTGATCTGGGCGGCGCTCATGTGCTGCGATCCGGCGACCGAGATGGACATTATCCGGAATGCCTGGACGTCGAACGCTGATCCGCGGCTGCATCCCGATGAGAAGGCCAAGGGAAACGTCACCAATTCGCGGCTGATCATCGATGCCACCAAGCCGTTCCACTGGCGCGACCGGTTCCCGCCATCCACCAAGCCGAAACCGGAGGTTCTGGAGGCCGCCTTTAAAAAGTTCGGCCATCTGGCCTGATCCGCCATGGCAGATCCCGCACCGGTGAGAGATCATAATTTCCAGCATGCTCTCAATTACGAGGATCTGAGGGACTGGCTCGCCGAGGCCGATCGTCTCGGTGAATTGCGTGAGGTCAAGGGCGCGAGCTGGGAGCAGGAAATCGGCCTTGCCTGCACGCTGATGAAATATGACGAGAATTCCCCGGCGCTGCTGTTCGACGACATCCCGGGTGTAAGGCCCGGCTTTCGCGTGCTCGCCAACTTCTTCGGTGGCACGCGAAAGAACATGACACTGGGTTTTCCCACCCATTTGTCGAAGGTTGGCCTGTCGGAGGCCTGGGCGACGGCCTATTCGCACGACACGCAGGCGCTCATTCCGCCGGTCGATGTGGAAGATGGCCCCATCTTCGAAAACATCCTGCTGGGCGATGACGTGGATATCGAACAATTTCCCGCGCCCATCTGGCATGACGGCGATGGCGGCCGTTATATCGGAACCGGCAGTTATAACGTCACGCGGGATCCGGATACCGACTGGCTCAACATGGGCACCTACCGGATCATGGTGAAGGATGCCAGGACGGTCTCGTTCAACACCGGGTTTGGCAAACACGGCCGTATGCATTTCGATAAATATACCGAGCGGGGTGAGAAGACTCCGGTGGTCATGGTGATTGGCGGCGATCCCCTGGCCTTCATCATGGGCGGCTATGAAGTCCCCAGCGATATCAGCGAATTCGACGTGCTCGGCGGATTGCGCGGCCGGCCGGTGGAGCTGGTGCGTGGCAAGGTGACCGGGCTTCCGTTTCCGGCCAATGCCGAGATTGTGCTCGAAGGGTATGTGGATCCGGACGTCGAGGTCCCCGAAGGACCGTTCGGTGACTGGTGCGGCAGCTATACGGAAAGCGGGCGCATGCGCCCCAAATGCGATGTGGTGGCGGTCTATCACCGCAACGATCCCATCATCCTCGGTTTTCCGCCGCAGCATCTGCCGGACGAGTATTCCCGGTTCCGGGCCATTACCCGGTCGACACTGCTGAAGCGCGCCGTGGAGCGGACCGGCGTGCCGGATGTCAAACAGGTCTGGTGTCACGAAGTGGGCGGATCACACATGCTCACCGGTATTTCCATTACCCAGCGTTATCCCGGCCACGCCACACAGGCGGCGCAGATCGCATCGCAATGCCAGTCCGGCGCCTATGCCGGAAAATGGGTGATCGTGGTGGACGATGATGTGGATGTGGTGGATCTGGAGGAGCTTATCTGGGCCGCGCTGATGCGGTGCGATCCGGTGAAGGATATCGACTTCATCAAATATGGCTGGACATCTTTTGCCGATCCGAGGATCGAGCCGGAAGACCGCGCCAGCGGCAATATCACCAACTCGCGGATGATCATCGACGCCTGCCGGCCGTTTCACTGGCGCGATGATTTCAATAAATCGACCAAACCCGACGACGCGCTCCTCGATATGGCGCGGGAAAAATTCGGCTATTTACTAGAATGAAGGATACGGGTCGATCTCGGCGCCGTTTTTGCGTAATATTTTGGAATAACAAACAGGGAGAATGTCATGAGATCAGTTATAAAATTCGCCGTTCTGGCATGGGGAGCGTTGGCGATCGCCGCGTTTTCCGCACCGGATGCCTTTGCACAGTTCTATAAGGGCAAAAAGATAGAGCTCTTTCTCGCCGGCGGCTCCAAGGGTTCCTACAACCGCCATTCGCGGGTTCTGCAGAAATACCTGACCAAGCACATAGCCGGTAATCCGGAAATCGCCATTACGCCCATGCCGGGTGCCGGCGGGATCAAGGCCGCGAACTATCTCTATAACGCGGCGCCCAACGATGGCCTGGCCATCGGCACGCTGCTCAAGACCATCGCCATCAACGAGGCCATTGGCCGCCGTGGCGTCAAATACAAGACCGCTAAATTTGGCTGGATCGTCAGTTCCGGACCGGTGGATTCCGTGCTCGCGCTGTGGACCGCGACCTCGCCCGCCAAGACCCTGGATGAGGTCTTTAAGAAACAGGTGATCCTGGGCTCCACGGGCAAGGGGTCGGCGACTTTTATCGAACCCACCATCATGAATGCGATGATCGGGACAAAGTTCAAGATCATCACCGGCTATAAGGGGCTGGGCAAAGTGCATCTCGCGGTGGAACGCGGTGAAGTTCAGGGCCGTTTCGCCAGCTGGGAAAGTCTGAAATGCTGCAAGAAGAAATGGTTGAGCGAAAAGAAGGTCGTCGTGCTTATGCAGTCCGGCCTTGTGCGCAACAAAGATCTGCCTGACGTCCCCCGGGTCATTGAATTCGCGAAAACCGACAAGGATCGGGAATTCCTGAAATTTGTTGCCGCGGGATCGACCCTCGGACGCATTTACGTCACGCCCCCCGCCATCCCGAAGGCCGCCATGAGTGCTCTGCGCGCGGGTTTCTGGGCTGCTCTGAAGGATCCTGAATATCTGGCCCTGACGAAAAAACGCGGGCTGGAAGTTGCGCCGATCACCGGTGAGAAGGCCAAACAATTGGCGCTCGGTATCACCAACGCGTCGCCTAGCACCATTAAAACCGCCAAAAAATATCTGGCGCGAAAGAAGAAAAAGAAAAAATAGACCAACTCTGAAAGAGGCGTGAGAGGCGGGCGGTGTAGACCGGCCGTCTCTCGTCTTTTCCGGCATCCGTCCGGGAGTGAAGGAGCCGATGGATATCCACATGCTCGACATGGCGCTCAGCGCATTGGATCAGATCTTCGATCCGATGCGGCTGATGTTCCTGCTGCTCGGCACGGTGATGGGGCTGGTGGTCGGCGCCATCCCCGGTGTGGGAGGGCTGGTCGGGCTGACATTACTGTTGCCGTTTACGTTTGGCATGGATCCCTATTCCGCCATTGCCGTGATGATGGGGTTGCTGGCCGTGACAACCACGTCGGACACCATCCCGGCGGTGCTGTTCGGCGTGCCGGGGACTGTTGGCTCGGCGGCGACCATCCTTGATGGCTACCCGCTCGCGAAGCAGGGACAAGCGGGGAGGGCGCTGGGTGCCGGCTTCATGGCCTCCATGCTGGGTGGCTTGTTCGGCGCTGTTCTTCTCGGTTTCAGTATGCCGGTCCTGCGGCCGCTGGTGCTTTCAGTGGGCTCGCCGGAATTATTGGCTATTTGTGTGTTCGGCCTGTCACTGGTTGCGGTTCTATCCGGGGGGGCCGTTCTCAAAGGGCTTGGCGCGGCATGCATCGGGCTTCTGGTGGCGACTGCCGGTGACGATCCGCAGACGTCGCAGCTACGCTGGACGTTCGGGACGCTATACCTCTACGACGGTTTGCCAATCGTTCCCCTGTCGCTGGGGATGTTCGCCATTCCCGAATTGGCCGATCTGGCTATTTCGCGCAAGACCATCGCCAAGGATCTGGCGAAGAATGCCATGTCCGGTCAGTGGCAGGGTATTCGCGATGTCTTTTCCAACAAGTTTCTGGTGCTGCGCTGTGCCCTGATTGGATCGGGACTTGGCTCGATACCGGGTATCGGCGCCTCGGTCATCGACTGGGTCGCCTATGGCCACGCGGCGCGCACGGAAAAAGGCGCCGCCGAAACATTCGGCACCGGTGATATCCGGGGCGTCATCGCCTCCGAAAGCTCAAACAACGCCAAGGAAGGCGGCGCCCTGGTGCCGACCATTGCCTTTGGCGTGCCCGGCAGTGCGTCCATGGCCCTGTTGTTGAGTGCGTTCCTGCTGCTCGATATTCCGCCGGGCGAGGAAATGCTGACCACAAAGCTCGATCTGAGTTACTCGCTGGTCTGGTCGGTGGCCATCGCCAATATCATCGGCGCCGGTATTTGTTTGGCGGGCGCCAATCAGCTTGCCAAGATTTCTATCATCCGGGTGGGGATTCTGGTGCCCATCGTGCTGTCGGTGGTCTTTGTCGGTGTCTATCAGGCATCCCGGGCGTGGGGCGATTTCACGGCGATGTTCCTGTTCGGTCTTCTCGGTTGGGTCATGAAGCGGTTTGGCTGGCCGCGGCCGCCGCTGGTCCTCGGGTTTGTTCTTGGTGGGTTGATCGAGACCTATATGTTTATTTCGGTCGAGCGCTATGAATGGGACTGGATCACACGCTGGCCGGTGATGATCATCTTCGTTCTGACGTTCCTGGGCGTAATGCGCCCTGTGATGCAGGGATTCACCGGGCGGGGGAAAAAAGACGCCCCGAAACAGCGCCTCAGCGCACCACGGCTAAACCCGGCGGCCTTGTTTTCCGTGTTTATCATCGCCGTCTTCGCTTCCTTCTTTTACCAGGCCGGAGAGTTTGAATTTGGCGCTCAACTGGTCCCCCGTCTGGTAACGGGGTTTGGTATTCTCTTCATCGGGGCGCAGCTTTTTAGCGAGATGTGTTTCGTCGCAGAAGTTGTTGACGGCAAGCCCGCCGCAAAACCGCAGATCTTCGATATCACCAACAGCTTTGACGATCTTGAGACTGCTGAAATGTTGCGGCGCGCCGCAGTGTTTGCGGCCTGGGCGCTCAGTGTCGTGTTTGTCGGTTACGTGATCGGTTTGCTGCCGGCGGTGCTGGTTTTTCTGCTCGGCTATATACGGTTTCATGGCCGGGAAAGCTGGGGGATGGTAATCATGGTCGGTGGTACCGTGTGGTTACTTTATTTCCTGCTGTTTCAGATGGTGCTGGATGTTCACTGGCCCCATAGCTGGATCGGGAGCCAGTTTCCCGTGCTAAGATCAACATTCGAAATATTCTGAGGGAGGAATAACCATGGGAAGGCTTGACGGAAAAGTCGCGGTTGTCACCGGCGGATCGCAGGGAATTGGCGCCGCCTATTGTAAGAAACTGGCGGAAGAGGGCGCCAAGGTAGTGGTCGCCGATCTGGTCAATGGCGACAACGTGGTTGGCGTCATTCAGCAGGCCGGCGGTGAAGCCATCTATGTCGAAACCAATGTCGCCGACGAAGACTCCAACATGAATATGGCGGCAGCCGCCATGGAGGCCTTTGGCCGCATCGATATCCTGGTCGCCAATGCCGGGCTCTATACCCATCTCGAACGTAAGCCGTCGACCGAGGAGACCGTCGAGGAATGGGATCAGGTCTACAACGTCAACATCAAGGGCGTGTGGCTGGGCGCCAAGGCGGTGATCCCCGAGATGAAAAAGAACGGCTATGGCAAGATCGTCAACATCGCCTCCACTGCGGCGTTCCAGGGGACACCGGGCATCACCCGCTACGCCACTTCGAAGGCGGCGGTGGTTGGTATTACGCG
>JABJKO010000270.1 GCA_018660305.1 Rhodospirillaceae bacterium | reverse complement strand
CGGACAGGTTCATAACCGCCAACACCCCGGCCAATACGCAGACGGTCGCCCGGAATTTTACCGCAGCCATCAATGATCCAGATTTGCAAGACCAGTCAAACTGCATCGGCATCTTCTCTAATGTCCCGAATGACGGGCCTCCCTCTGTATCCCCTTCGCCTCGCCTCAGCGTTTGCGGCGCAGAACCGGCTGGCCGAACGTATGTTCGGGTATCGGTTCCACCGGACCGCTCGGCACAACCGGCCGCTCGCCAAACCGCTGAACCGAGATCACGCGGTCATACATCACAATTGCACCAGCCGTTGCAAGGTTTAGCGAAAATCTTGTCGGAATTTTGACCACGTGGTCGCAACAATCCACCAGTTCCGGCGACAGGCTGCCGCGTTCCATGCCCAGCACATAGGCCGCGCAGCGCGGATGCCGGAAGCTGGGTAGGTCAACCGCGTCGTCCATAAGCTCGATACCAACCAGCGCGCACCCGATCGGCAGACACATCGACTCCACGGAATCGAAGCTGTAAAACGGAAGCTGACCGGCCGTATCCGACGTATCCGACTTTCTGACATCCGGGTCATAGCTCGAGGCCACCGTATAGACGAAGCTTGCCCCAAACGCATGTGCCGACCGATACAAATTTCCTGCGTTCATGGGTTTGCTAAGACCCTCGACGCCGATTCCAAAATATCCTCTCATGGCCCTTTCTTCCCGGTTGCCGCTACTATCGGAAGCGCAAAGCCCCGTGGCAACCCTTCGTTACAGCAAAGGCGATGACCGAAACAACACTCCGCGACCAATACGAGGCCTACCCCTACCCGCCGCGCGATCCCGCCGATGAAGCGGCGCGTCTGGTTACCGGGTCGCCCAGCCATCTCGCCGAGATCAACCATTACATTTTTGCGGGCCGCCGGGATTTTTCCAAACCGTTCCGTGCCCTGGTGGCGGGCGGAGGCACCGGCGATGCGGCCATCATGATGGCGCAACAGCTTGCCGATCTGGGACCGGCGGGAAGCGTGACCTATCTGGATTTGTCACAGGCATCGCTGGCCATCGCCAAAGGGCGGGCGGAGGCGCGGGGGCTTCAGAATATGGAGTTCCATCACGGCTCGCTCCTGACTCTCGGTGACATTGTCACGGGGCCTTTTGATTACATCGATTGCTGCGGTGTTCTGCATCATCTGGACGACCCCGCGGCGGGCCTCCATTGTCTCGAAAGCGTCCTGGCCGACGACGGCGGGATGGGCCTTATGGTTTATGCGCCCTATGGAAGGACGGGCGTCTATCAGATGCAGCAATTGCTGCGCATGATCGATTTACCGGAAACACCGACGGACCGGGAAGCGCAGGTCCGAATTGAGCAGGCGAAGGCGTTGCTGAGCACGTTGCCGCCCACCAACTGGCTGCGACGAAACCAGCAGGTCTCGGATCATTTGAGCGCCGGCGATGCCGGTCTGTTCGATCTGTTGCTCCACAGTCAGGACCGCGCCTTCACCGTGCCCGAAATCGCCGCGCTGGCGGACGATTCCAGCCTTCGCATCGTGAGCTTCATCGAGCCCATTCGATACGACCCGATGGTCTATTTGGGCAACCAATCCATTGCCCGACGGGTGGATCAGCTTTCCTGGCTGGACAAGTGCGCCTTCGCGGAACTCCTGACGGGCAATCTCAAGACGCATGTATTTTATACCGTCAAATCGGCCAATAAGAACCAAACGGTCGCGTCTCTCAGCGACGGTGCCATGGTGCCGTTTCTGGTCGGGTTGGAAGCGCTTACAACGGCACAGGAAGTGCGGAAAACCGGCACGCTACCGGCCGATCTCGAGGGTCTGAGGCTGGCCATTCCGATGGACGATCTTGCCTGCGATATGCTGATGCGGATGGATGGGAAACAATCGATTGACGGGTTATTCAGCGAGACAAGAGCCCTAAACCAGGGGTTGGACCGCCACAGGTTCGATGAGGCGTTCGGGCGCCTTTTTACCGTTCTGAACGGTCTCAACCTTGCTTTTCTGAGAGGATAACCGGGGCTATTCCGCCGCCACCGGTTTTTGGCGAACGCGGGAATTTGGCAGCCGGATGGTCACCGTCGTCCCCTCGCCAAGCGCACTCTGGAAGGTAAGCTCGCCACCATGCAATTCGACGAGAGACTTGGTCAGCGGCAGACCAAGACCGGTTCCCTCATGAGGGCGGGCAAGGGAACTATCCACCTGTTCGAAAGGACGAAGGATCTTCGGAATATCATCCGGAGAGACTCCGACGCCTGTATCAACAACACGAACGAGAACAT
This sequence comes from Rhodospirillaceae bacterium, assembly GCA_018660305.1. The sequence goes on along the minus strand of JABJKO010000270.1, from coordinate 39,436 downwards.
CGCCGGTTTCGTTCACGGCCGCGTCGACGGTGACCGTCCCGCCCGGTTCGGTAAACTTGACCGCATTCGACATCAAATTGATCAGAATCTGCTTCAGCTTGCGTTCGTCACCAACGATGACGGGCAGCGAATCCGAGACCAGCGACAGGAGAGTAAGTCCGTTTTCGTCCGCGCGGGGGGAAACCACCCTGATACAACGCTCAACGGCAGCCCCAAAATCAACTTCCTCTTCATGCAGTTCCATCTGGCCTGCTTCAATTTTGGATAGATCCAAAATATCATTTATGACGTCGTGCAGATGGCTGCCGCTCTGATGAATGTCGCGAATGTAATCGCGGTATTGTTCGCTGCCCAGCGGCCCCAGCATTTCCCGTTGCATGAGATCAGAAAAGCCGATGATCGCATTAAGGGGCGTCCGCAATTCATGGCTCATATTGGCCAGGAATTCAGTCTTCGCCCGGCTGGCGATTTCGGCCTCCTCCTTACTGCGCACCAGTTCATTCTCGGCCGCCATCTGTTTCGTGATGTCACGCATGACGACGGCTGCGCCCCGCTCATCATCCCAATAGATGGCGGCGGCCGCGACTTCAGCCCAGAACCAGGATCCATCGAGACGCAGCCGTTTTTGCCGCATGAACACTGTCCGGGTTCCCTCTTCGACGATCATGCTGCGCCTCTGCCGGGCGATTTCGTGGAATTCGGGATGTGTCAGATCGAGCAATTCCCTGCCGATCAACTCGTCCGCCGAGGAGGCGCCGAAGAGATTTACGGCCGCTTCATTACACAACGCAATACTCCCGCGTTTGTGCACATAGAGCGCGTCCGGCATCAGATTGATCAGCGTGCGATATCTTTCCTCGCTTTCCTGACGCCGTATTTCGCTGTCTCGTCGATCGGTCACATCTGTCAGCATTGTCACCGTAAATCCCTCAGGAGTACGGCGTTCGCGCAGGTTAAACCAATGGGTGCCGATTCCCTGGAATTCATAATTGCCCGCGGCTTCCTGGTGCTGCCGTCGGCGTTCCGTCAGCCACTCCATCGCACCCTCTTCGCCCAGCCGCTCCCTGATATTCTGGTAGGGTGCCTGGATAAATTCTTCGAAGGAGATCCCTTCCTTGAATAGATCGGGGTCCGGGTGGTAGCGCGCGATTCGCTCATTCCAGAGGACAAGCCTGTCTTCATTGTCCCATAACAGAAATCCACTGGGCATATTGATCAGGGCTTCGTCGAGCCAATGATGGTGCCGTACCGCAATTTCCTGGGCCTGTTTCTGGCTGGTGACATCGATCATGATGCCGTCCCAGGCCACGGACCCGTCGCTGCGTTTGCGCGGATAGCCCCTGGACTGAAGCCATCGGGTCGCGCCGTCGGGCCCCGTAACCGGTAGTTCCATATCGAATGGAACCATCTCCCGCGCGGATTGTTTCAAACCCGATCGATACGCTGCATGAAATTCGGCCTGGATGGAGTCAATAAACAGGCTGGCATCCGCCATAATGTCTTCGGCGGAGAGACCGGTAACCTCGAACACACCGGCGCTGACATAGGGAAACGATAGAGTGCCATCGGGTGCCAGAATACGTTCAAAAATGGCACCCGGAATATGGTCGGTAACGGCGCTCAGGCGTCTTTCCGTTTTCGCAAGCGCCTTTTCAGCCTCTTTCCGAGCCGAAATATCACGCAGCACACCGACAACCGCCGGCTTGCCCTCCCACAGGACAAAGGAGGAGGCGGTTTCAACTTCGACGATACTGCCATCGAACCGAATCCGTTTCTGCTCCACGGCCGGCAACGCACATCGTTCGGACAATACCTTGTCCCGCCGCGCCTGCTGCATTGCGACCAGTTCCGGTGGCACCAGCTTATAGGAATCGCTGCCGACCAGCTGTTCCGCCGAGGCCGCGCCATAGAGACGCACGGCTGCCGCGTTGACAAAAACCAGCCGTCCATCGAGATGGACCGTCATGGCATCCGGGATTGCCTCGAGCATTTCGCGATAATGCTCCTCGCTCTCGGCAAATGCCTTCTCGCGTTCCTTGATATCGGTAATGTCCGTATAGACCGCGACCACACCGCCTTCCCGGGTCCGCTTCTTGGTTTGGCGTATCCAGCGATCGCCGGAATATTTGAATTCCGTCTCGGACGGCAGGTTTCGGTGGCGCTCAAAAATACCGGCCGCAAGGGCCGCCTTGTCGTTATCGGCGGCCCATTCTTCCCGTTTGATGGTTTCGGCCGTGATTTCGTCGAAACTTAGGCCGGGACGAATGAACGCCGAACGACTCTGGGTAAGTTTGTCGACGTAGTGTTGATTATAGAGCTGAATCCGATCATCTGCGTCAAACAGCGCAAACCCTTCGGACATGGCCTCGATGGCATCAACCAGACGGACATGTGCTTCCCGGCGCGCGACTTCGGAGGCCTCATATTTTGCGCGCGCGCTCCTGCGATCGCTGGCATCGCGAATGACGACCAGGGCGGCGGGCTTATCATCCCAATCGATGGCCGTCGCGGAAACGTCGGCAAAGTAATTTGTCCCATCAAGGCGCAACCTGTGTTGCTCGGTTGACGCCATTGTCCGCATATGCCCGTCAAGAACGCGATTGATGTCGCGCGCGGCGGTGGACCGCTCGTCGGGATGGATAAAACTGGTGGAAATCGCCCCGATCAATTGATCGGCGGATGCAGCGCCAAAGAGCGTCACCCCGGCCGGATTAATATAGACGATCTCCTGATCGGCATCGTGAATCAGCATAGCGTCGGGCGCGATATCGACCAGGCCGCGGTAAAGCAATTCCCCGTCCCGCGGGGCCTGTTGCGGGGCCTGTACCTGGGCGAGCTCATCCTTGAGCGCCGCGATCTCAGCGCGCAAAGCTTCTACTTCGGTATTAGCGCCCTCAGGCGGCATGCAGTCGGCCTTATATACTAAAAAGGGAAAGAGCCGAAAAATTGGCGCGATTGTGCGCTTCGCCTTGCTAAGGCAGGGTTAACGGGCGCCTTAATCAACCGTTAGCGGACCCCTAATTTTGGCTTAACGGACTCCGTCAGTTCACACCAACGGCATCGCCCAAAGTCAGCCCGATTTCCATATTCAGGACGAGATCGGCGAAGGAATCCAGGTCGGTCGGTTCCCGATTGAGAATCACCAGCCGGGCGCCGTTTCGCGCGGCGATTTGAGGGAATCCCGCGGCCGGGTACACCTGCAAGGAGGAGCCTGCGGCAATGAACAGATCACACCCCATGGTCTCTTCCTGCGCCCGCCGCATGGGGCCGTCAGGCATGGGCTGGCCGAATGAGATGGTGGCCGCCTTCACCAGCCCGCCGCACGCGCTACAGACCGGCAGCGTGCCATCTGCCGAAAAGGCAATACGAATGGGTTCGAGATCATGGCGATGGCCGCAATCGAGGCAGGCGGCATAGGTATTGTTGCCATGAAGCTCGATCACCCGTTCGTCGGGGATACCCGATGCCTGATGCAGGCCATCGGTATTCTGGGTGATGATGGCGGACACCTTGCCGTCGCGCACCAGCTTTTCGACCGCCCTGTGCCCCCGGTTGGGTTCGGCCCCTTCAAAGCCATAGGAATCGTCGAATTTGCGGCGCCAGGATTCCACCCTTGCTTCTTCGGAGCTCACAAAATCCTGATACTGGATAGGTGAATAGCGTGTCCACACACCGCCGGGACTGCGAAAATCGGGAATGCCGGACTCGGTGCTGATACCGGCGCCGGTAAAGACGACGGCGCGGGTGCAATCGTCAAGCAGGCGGCGGAACTCGTCCATTCGCGCTTGCTCATCGGGCATAGCGGTCTCCATCGCGGCCTCCATTCCTGGTGTTAACGCGGATAAGTCTACGAATACCTCAAACGACCTGCAACCAGAGCTCTAAGGCATTAGCTCCGGGCGGTCACGGAATTGGTCCAGCGCTTCCGGATTGGCCAGCGCTTCCACATTCTTCACCGGCCGGCCATGGATGATATCGCGCACGGCAAGCTCGGTGATCTTGCCGGATTTGGTGCGGGGAATGTCAGCGACCTGGGCAATGACGGCCGGCACATGGCGAGGCGAAGCGCCGCTGCGCACCCGGCTCCTGATATCCGCGACAAGGGCCTCATCGAGTGTGACGCCGGCGCGCAGGCGGACGAACAGAACGATGCGCACGTCGCCTTCCCATTCCTGCCCGACAGCAATGGCTTCCTCAACGGCGCCGATCTGTTCCACCTGCCGGTAGATCTCCGCCGTGCCGATACGGACACCGCCGGGATTGAGCGTCGCATCCGACCTGCCATAGATTATGATTCCGCCATGGCCGGTGATCTCGGCCCAATCGCCATGACACCAGATGCCCGGAAACCGCTCGAAATAGGCGGCGCGGTACTTCGATCCGTCGGGATCGTTCCAGAACCCCACCGGCATGGACGGAAACGGCTGCCGGCAGACCAGTTCACCCTTATCCCCGGTCATGCTGCGGCCATCCGAATCGTACACGGCGACATCCATGGCAAGACACGGCGCCTGAATCTCGCCGCGCCACACCGGTCCGGTGGGGTTGCCGGCGACAAAACAGGCAACGATATCGGTGCCACCGGAAATGGAGGACAGACAGAGATCCGGCTTCACGTTCTCATAGACATAATCGAAACTTTCCGCGACCAAAGGCGAGCCTGTGGACAGCATGGCGCGCAGCGATGTGAGCTTGTGCGTCTCCCGCGGCTTCAAGCCCGCCTTCTTGACCGCATCGATATATTTCGCCGAGGTCCCGAAATGGGTCATCCCGGCGCTATCGGCGAAATCGAACATTGCGTTGCCATCGGGATGAAACGGCGAGCCGTCATAAAGCAGCACGGTGGCGCCCGTAGCCAGCCCCGACACCAGCCAGTTCCACATCATCCAGCCCAGCGTCGTGAAATAGAAAACCCGGTCGGCGGGCTTCACGTCGCTTTGCAGAAGATGCTCCTTAAGATGCTGCAGAAGCGTACCCCCGGCGCCATGCACAATACATTTGGGGATACCGGTAGTGCCGGACGAAAACAGGATGTAGAGCGGCGTATTGAAGGGCAGTTGGTTGAAGTCGATGTCGGACGCGGCAAACGGCGCGATGAAATCATCCAGTGTCGTCGTGGCGCCGGCCCCCGACGGATACGGCTCGCCGGAATCGTAGGGCAGAAGCAGTATTTTCTCCACGGTGGGAAGCTGGGCCGTCACCTCGGCGATGCGCGGCAGGCAATCGATGGATTTGCCGTTATAGAAATAGCGGTCGACGGCAACAAACATCCTGGGCTCGATCTGGCCAAACCGGTCGAGAACGCCCTGGACGCCAAAATCCGGCGAACAGGACGACCAGATAGCGCCCAGGCTGGCCGCGGCCAGCATGGCGGCAAGGGATTCAGGTATGTTGGGCAAATAGCCGGCGACGCGGTCCCCTTCACCGATCCCGGCGGCCGCCATCCCCTGCGCCATGCGCGAGACCAAATCATACAAATCGCCATGACTGAGCGTGCGCTCGACACCGGTTTCACCCCGAAAAATAAGGGCTGGCGCCTGATCCCGACGGCGCAGCAGATTCTCCGCAAAATTGAGCCGTGCCTCAGGAAACCATAGGGCGCCCGGCATCCTGTCCGGATCGCGAAGAACACTATCGCCCCGTGTCTCCGCTACCACGCCGGCGAAATCCCACAGGCTCAGCCAGAATTTTTCCGGCTCGGTCACCGACCAGCCATGCAGGGCCGCATAATCCCCATGGTGCACGCCCCAGCGAACTTCCACGGCCGCCATGAAGGCAGCCAGATTGGTTGCTTCGATTCGATCGGCTGACGGTTGCCAAAGCGGTTTTTCCAAGAAGCGACCCCCTTGGTTCATTGTCGGCGAGCGTGGAGTCACCCGTCAAGCGCCACGATATCATCGCCCCCTATAATGATTTAGATTGCCGCCATGTCTTCCTCCAATGGCACCATCAGCCGGTTCAGCTCTTTGCCGCCGGCAGCCCGCTCGGCCGTATGGACGCTTCTGGCGTCGGTCTGCATGGTGGGATTTGCCGCCATCGGCAAGCATCTGACCGCCGATTTGCCGGTCACGGTGATTACCTTCTTTCGCTGTCTCCTGGGTCTGTTCGTTCTGGCGCCCTGGTTCCTGCGTGTCGGGCTCGCGGGGCTCGCCACGGACCATCTCGGGCTTCTGGTAGCGCGGGGAATCAACACGTTGCTCGGGCTTTACTGCGTGTTCGCCGCGGTGTCCCTGCTGCCGCTGGCGAACGTGATCGCGATCATGTACAGCAAGCCGATCTTCGCCTCCATCGCCGCCGTTGTGATCCTGCGCGAAATCATGCATGGCGCGCGCTGGCGCGGCGTGCTGTTCGGTTTCATAGGCATGCTGCTGATCATCCGCCCCGGCTTCGCGGAATGGAATATGGGCGTGCTGTACGCCTTCGGCGCCATGGCGGCGGGCGCCTTTACCGTCATTTCGGTTAAGTTTCTGACCCGCACCGAGCCGCCCGACCGTATTGTCGCCTACACCGTCTTGACCATGATCGTCGGATCCGCCGTGCCGGCGGCGCTCAACTGGACAATGCCGACTCTCGAGCAGTTCCTCTGGCTGGCGGCGCTCGGCGTCCTGGCGACCCTGTTCCAGCGCTGTATCGCCCGCGCCCTCGCGGCGGCCGATGCCACCGTCATGCTGCCGTTCGAATTCATGCGGCTGCTGACCGCAGTGGTCGTCGGCTATGTGTTCTTTGGCGACATTGCCGATGGCTGGACCTGGGCCGGCGGGATCGTCATTTTCGCCGCGGCGCTTTATGTGGTCCGTGTCGAATCGACGCGCGATTCCGGCCCATGAGACAATCCCTGCCGGATCCTGTTCGAGGGGCCCTCTGGATGATGGGGTCCATGGCAAGCTGGGCCTGCATGGCGGCGGTGGCACGCTACTTCACCGGTGAAATTCATACGTTCGAGATCGTGTTTTTCCGCAGCGTGTTCGGCTGCATCTTCCTGCTGCCCTGGCTATTCAAGGTCGGGCTTGGCGGACTGAAAACCCAGCGGGTGGGCATGCATCTGGTGCGCGGCTTTATCGGTCTGGCCGTCATTTATCTGCTGTTTACCGCCATAGCCCTGGCAACCCTGGGCGAGGTGGCCGCCATCATGTCGACCCGTCCCATGGTGGCCTCACTGGGCGCTATTCTCATACTGCACGAGGCCGCCCACGGCCGTCGCTGGGCGGCGACCATCATCGGGTTTCTGGGCGCGCTGCTGATCATCCGGCCGGGGGTCGAGGAAATTTCCACGGGCGTCATACTGGCCTTTCTCGCCGTGATCGGCATGGCCGCCCTGACCGTCGTGATGAAATCACTGGCCCGCACCGAACGGCCGGACACCATCGTGGTGTGGCAGATGATGGTGTTTACGCCCTGTGCGCTGATCCCAGCCCTGTTCGTCTGGCAGACACCCGACCCGTTACAGTTTGTGCTGCTGGCTTCAACGGGTCTGTTCGGGACATTTACCCAGCGCTGTCTGACACGGGCCTATGCCGCCGCCGACGCCACCGTTGTGGTGCCGTTCGATTTCACGCGGCTGATCTTCTCCGCGATCCTCGGCCTCATCCTGTTCCAGGAATTCCCCGACATCTGGGTCTGGATCGGCGGCGTGATCATCCTGTGCGGTGTCCTGTGGATGACCCACCTGGAGGCCAAGGAAGCTCGTTCATAGGCTGGTACGGTTCCTAGATTAAGGGCCCGTAGCCGCCGAGCGTCAGGCGGCGCATGAGGCGGGGCTGGTCGCGGGGGAAGTCCCGGCGCATGTGGATGGAGGCGTAATTGTCCCACATGACCATATCGCCCTTTTCCCATTCATGTTCAAACACCACCGACGGGTCCTCGGAAATATCGAACAGCTGTTCGAGAATTTCCTCATTCTCGTCAGGCGCGAGCCCTTCGATCTTGGCCGACATAAGCCGGCTGATATAGAGAGCCTTGCGCCTGGTAACCGGGTGGGTGACGAAGATGGGCTGTTCGTACTGCAGCATGCCCGAAATATCGGAATTGTAGATATCGATACGTTCGCGCCGCTTGTAGTCATGAATCTGCAGCACCTTGCGGCCCTCGAGCTTTCGCTTGAGATCCGCCGGCACGTTTTCGTAGGCCTTATACATGTTGGCGAAACAGGTATTGCCGCCAGAGTCCGGCAGGGTGATGGAATAGAGCAGCGTCGCCTTGTGGGGCATTTCATAATAGCTGGTGTCGTGATGGAACCACATTTCGCCATCGCCAAAGGCGCCGATGGGCTCACCGGTCTTTTCGTCGAGAATATTTGTGACGAACATAAACGGCGTGTCGTAACTGCCGCCGGGATTGTTGCCGTTGGGAGACCGCCGCCGTTCACCGAGCCCGCCAAAGGCGTTGGCGAACGCCATCTGCTCCTCCTCGGTGATATCCTGGCCGCGGAACACCACCACCACATGATCGTGAAATGCCTGTTCTATTTCCTTGACGGTCTGGGAATCCAGCGGGTCGCGTAAATCAACCCCCGAGATTTCGGCGCCACAGGCGGCGGACAGTGGTGTCACGGTAATGGTCATGGTGCGAGGCCTCCGGCTTCGTTTCTCTTGCTTCTAAAAGGAAAGCGGCCCGTCGCCGCCAACGGTGCAGCGCCGCAGCAGGCGGCGTTCCTCGCGTGGGAAATCGGTTCGCATATGGATCGAGGCATGGTTGTCCCACATGAGCAGATCGCCGATCTGCCATTCATGCTCATAGAAGATCGACGGATCCTCTGTGATCTCAAACAGCTCATCGAGAATGGCGTCGCTTTCGGTGCGCTCCAGACCCTCGATCTGGGCCGACATCAGGCGGTTCACGTAAAGCGCCCGGCGGCCGGTCTTGGAATGGGTGAGAAAGAGGGGCTGCCAGCAATGGCGCAGATCCTCCACCACGATATTATCCAGATCGAGCCGTTCGCGGCGTTTGTGATCGTGAATCTGCAGGATCCGGCGACCCTCAAGCTTTTCCTTGAGCGCCCGAGGCACATTGTCATAGGCCGCATACATGCTGTTCATGCGGGTGTTGCCGCCCGAGCCGGGCAGTTCCACCGAATAGAGAAACGTCGCGCGGTTGGGAATTTCGTAATAGCAGCTATCGGCGTGAAACCACATTTCCCCGTCGCCATAGGACCCTTCCTTGGAACCGGCCTCCTCGGGAATATTGGTCACCAGCATGACATGACCCCGGGTCGCCTCCTGGCCGGCGCGAACATCCTTGGGCGCGTTGCGCCGCACGCCAAGGGGACCAAAATGCTCGGCGAACCGGATCTGGTCGTCCTTGCTCAGATCCTGGCCACGGAACACCAGGGCAACATATTGATTAAAGGCCTCATTCAAGGCCTCAACGGTAGCGCCGTCGAGCGGCTGACGAATATCGACTCCGGAGATTTCCGCCCCCACATGCTGGGTCAGCGGCGTAATGGTCAGGCTATCCGATCTGATTGCGGTATCCATCGACGAGGCTTTCTCACACAAAATTGGTAAATTTGGTCTGACCCCATCCTACCATGATTGCCCTGAAGGTCCACATTCGGCATGCCCCGCGGCGAACCAGGTTCCCCGATGAAATTTCATAGGCATATGAATAACAACGATGTTTTTCGAATTCTCGCTGTCGCATTGGAATAAAGCGTTGCCGGCGTTAGCCCTAATGATTGGTAAATTTTTTTCTAAAATAATGGGGTGCGCAACACCCATCCACGACGAGCGTAAAAGCATGTTTTCTGTTTTATCCGCGGCAACAGGTTCTGCTGACAACGCTCGGCCGGGGCGGCTGGCCCGTTGGCCGGCCGTTATTGCGGCGATCGCCTTTATCAACATGGCGCTTCCGTCCATGGCGGTTGCGGCTGATAGCCAGATGGTGAAGCGCCTGAAGGTTATGAAAAAGTGCGAGCTCTGTAATCTGTCCGGCGCGGATCTCAGCGGGATGAGCCTCGCCCGCGCCAATCTCGCCGGCGCCAATCTCAGAGGCGCCAATCTCGAAGGCACCGATCTTTCGCGCGCGAATCTGCGCGGAGCCAAGCTCGATGGCGCCACGCTCAAAGACGCAACGCTCACGAGCGCCGATCTGCGGGGCGCGCACCTGAACGGGGCGCTGCTGACCGGCGCCAATCTGAAATGGACACGGCTGGAAAGGGCCTGGATCAGAAAGGCAGATCTGCGCGGCGCAAAAATACAGGGGACCCGCTTTACCGGTGCAACGCTGGAGGGTGCCGATCTGCGGGACACCAATCTCAAAAAAACAAATTTGGCAAAGGTCATACTTCGCGGAGTCAATTTCAGCGGCGCCGATCTTGAAGGGCACCGGTTTGGTGGCCTTAATTTATCAGGAGCCAACCTGACCAATGCCAATCTTCAGCGCGCGAACTTCACCAAGGCCATACTGATCGGCGCCAATCTGGCCGGCGCCAATTTAAGCAAAGCTTCATTGGATAACGCCGATGCAAGGAATGCCAAATTCGCCTCCGCCGATCTGACGGGGGCAAGCCTTCGCCGGGCGGATCTCAGCGGCGCCGATTTCACCGGGGCGACGTTGAGAAGCGCCAATTTAGGGGGCGCTGAACTGGTCGGCGCGAAGTTGGTCAAGGCGGATTTGAGCAAGGCCAATCTGCAGGACTCCAAGATGACCGGCGCCATCTCCATCGGCGCACAATTTATAGAATCCAACCTGCGCAACAGCTCGCTTCTAAGCGCGGATCTATCCAGGGCGGATTTTTCGAATGCCGCCATGGGCAACGCTAATCTGGGGGCCGCCAATCTGCACGAAGCGAGCCTCGAAGGGGCAAATCTGACGGGCGCTGATTTGCGCTTCGCCGATTTGCGCGCCTCCAAGACCGGGGGGACCCGGTTCGCTGGCGCCGATCTGCGGGGGGCAAAGGTCACCAAGGAGGATCTCCTTTACGCCGAGTTGGTCGAAGCGAAACTCGACCGGGATCTCATGGCCGCGCTAAACATAGAGCCCAAGAAAAAGCCCGCCGCTGACGATAGCGCCGCGACCGCGGCAGTCCCGTCACAGAAGACCGATCTCATTCCTGAAAAAATCGAGAAGACGAAGCTGTCCGTCGCCCTCGTCGATATCGTCACGATCCCGCCGAGCAGTGACGAAATCCCGCACGCCCGCCTCAACTGGCTCTATCACGCCGGCGATGGCTCCGGCCGCCTGTTCGTCGTCGACATGAGGGGCAAAATTCACGTCATCAGGAATGGCCGGGTTCTGCCGACGCCGTTTCTCGATATTGGGGCGATCAGAAGCAAATATTTATATCACCGCCACTTTGAGACCGGCCTCTCCATATTTGCGTTTCATCCCGATTTCACGCGGCGCGGCCGACCCGGTTACGGAAAGTTTTACACCGTCCACACGGAACGGGGCAGCGCGCCGAAGGGTTCACCACTGCCCCGGAAATTTGCCAGCCCCATCGAGCAGATCATTCATGTGGATGTCCTCATCGAATGGACTGTCGATCGGAACAATCCCGACCGTATCAACCCGGCCAGCCTGCGTGAGGTCCTGCGCGTGGAGCAACCTCACAAAAGCCATAACATCGCCATGCTGGCCTTCAACCCCACCGCCCGGCCTGGAACCGCGGATTACGGCATGCTTTACATCGGTTCCGGCGATGGAGGCGACACCATCTATAGCGGTTTTGTAGATGCTCAAAGGGTGGCGCAGGACCGGACCAGGCCTTTTGGCTCCATATTGCGCATCGATCCCCTGGCCGACGGCGATATGCCCTACACCGTGCCGCAGGACAATCCATTTGTTGGCAAACCAGGCCATCTCGCGGAGATCTGGGCTTACGGCTTCCGCCACCCCATCCGGTTCAGTTGGGATAGCGGTGGGACCGGAAAGATGATCATCGCCGATGTGGGGCAGGTTAGTGTCGAAGAACTAAACCTCGGTGTGCCGGGCGCCAATTACGGATGGAGCGAGCGGGAAGGAACATTCGTGGTCGATCATGAAGACCAGACCAATGTCACCCGGCTACCATCGGATGATAGCAAGAATCGATATGCTTATCCGGTCGCCCAGTATGACAATGGCGAAGGAACCGCCATCACCGGCGGGTTTGTCTATCGTGGCAAAAAGAACCCTGATTTGCAGGGTCTGTATATTTTCGGAGATTACGATACCGGCCGGATATTTTATGTGCCTGTGAAGAACCTGATTTTCGGCCGCCAGGCGAAAATCAGCGAACTCACCCTGCATTACAAAGGGCAACCCAAAACGCTTTTGGAAATCATGGGTGGTGAAAATCGGGCCGACCTGCGTTTCGGCATGGGTGAAGATGGCGAAATCTACGTCCTCACTAAACGCGACGGCATGGTTCGGACGTTCCAGCCAATTACCGGGCTGCAGAGCAACCGGTAAAATCGGGCGGCCGCGCCTGGAACCAATAGCCCGCTTGCCGGCCGGCGGCATATACGTCAAAAGAGGGCCTGCACCGCGCCTGTGGCAGAAAGCAAGTTTTGCTACAAGGCTCTCGTCACCACCGGGGAATACCGAATAACCGTGCGCTTATCGGCCACACTCAGCCGCGCCACCGAGCGATGGTCTCGCCTGTCCGGAAATATTCGCGGCATCCTCTGGATTTCGGTCGGCACCGTTCTGTTTGCCCTGACCGATGTCGTGGTCAAGACCCTGGGCCGGACCTTCCATCCGTTCGAGCTTGGCTTGTTCCGCTATGCCATAGGCTTTCTGATGCTGGTCCCCGTCTTCATTCGCATGGGGCCATCTCAGTTGAAGACCAAGCGCATCGGTCTGCATCTGACCCGTCTTGTCATGGCCACCATCGCACAGCTTGGAATTTTCGTTTCAATCATCAATATGAAACTCGCCGATGCGACGGCGATCATGTTTTCCAAGCCACTCTTCACCACCGTGGTTGCGGTATTCATTCTGTCCGAATTGGTCGCGGCACGACGATGGGCGGCGACGGCCATTGGTTTCCTCGGGGTCATTATCATGATGCGGCCCGGTTCCGGCGCCATAGACCCGGTCGCCCTGATCGCTGTCGCCGCCGCCCTGACCTTTGCGGTGGCCAATATCCTCATTCGGTTGATGTCGACCACCGAGCCGCCAAGTCGAATTCTGTTTTATTATCACATCGGCGGTATGGCCATTCTCATTGGACCGGCACTCTGGGTGTGGCGAATGCCGGCAGGTATTGAATGGGGCTTGCTGGCGCTGATCGGCATCCTGACCACCCTTGCCATGATTTGCTTCGTCCGGGCCTACTCGGTCGGCGAAGCAAACGCGGTCGGGCCCATCGAATATATCCGGCTGATCTATGCCGGTTTGTTGGGCTATTTCATATTTAGCGAAACGCTCGACATGTGGACCCTGTTGGGGGGCACCATCATCGTTGGTAGCACCCTCTTCATCGCGCGTGACGAGGCCCGTCGGGCCGGCGGACAATCGGGACCCGCGGGATAAAGACCGATTGGGAGTTTTTGGCTGACCTACCCGTTCTGGCTGATCACCCCTTGAACAAGCTTCTAAATCCGGGCAGATAAGACCCTGCTTATTCCTTAAGCGAAGAAAGTTCGCGTTTATGTCCGACCCTGCGCCGCTCAACAGGCTGGTCGCGGCTTGGTTGCGCCTCCCGGGCAATTTGCGGGGCGTGGTGTGGATCACCACCGGGAGCCTGGCCTTTGCGCTCAATGATGTTGTCATCAAGCTGCTGGGCACCAAGTATGATCCGTTCCAGCTGGCCTTCGCCCGGTATGTGGTGGGGCTCGTTCTCCTGACGCCCCTCTTCATCAGCATGGGGGTGTCCGGCCTCAAGACGCAACGGATCGGTATTCATCTGATACGGCTGATAATTGCCAGCATCGCACAGGTCGGCGTGGTCTATTCGGTTATCCATCTTTATCTCGCCGATGCCACCGCCATTGCCTTTTCCCGTCCGCTCTTCACGACAGTGGCCGCCGTATTTCTGCTGTCGGAAGCGGTCTCGAGACAACGCTGGATGGCAACGGCGATCGGATTCGCCGGTGTTATGATCATGGTGCGGCCAGGTCATTCCGGCTTCGACCCGGTTGCTGTGATCGCGGTGTTCTCGGCCCTGGCCTTTGCCGTCGCCAACGTGCTGATCCGCTTCCTGTCGAGCACCGAACCGCCAAACCGGATTTTGTTCTACTACCATGCGGGCGGGGCACTGGTCTTTTTGGGACCGGCGCTGCTCGTGTGGCGCCAGCCGGTGGGCATCGAGTGGCTGCTCCTGACGCTGATCGGTGGGCTGACCACCCTCGGAATGATCGGATTTGTGCGGGGCTTTGCGGCGGGGGAGGCGAATGCCGTCGGGCCGATGGAATATATTCGGCTTATCTACGCGGTCGCGCTGGGCTATTTTATATTTGCGGAGGTCCCGTCCCTCTGGACCTGGGCCGGCGCCGCCGTCATCGTTGGCTGCACCTTCTATATTGCGCGGGACGAAGCCCGTATAAATAAACCGGTCAGCACCCCTCCCATTCCTTGAGTGTTGGATGACGGAATCCTGTGCCGTGAACAAGGACATTTCCCAGCCCCCCGATCTTGCCGACATCGAGCGGCTGGCACGCAATGCGTTTAACACGATCCCGGAGATCCTGAAATCCAAGGTCACCGATGTGGTGATCCGAATCGATGATTTTCCCGATGAAGCAACCTGCCGTGGGATGGGGTTGCAGAGCCCGTTCGAACTGCTGGGTCTGTATCGCGGCGTGCCGCTTAACGAGAAGAGCGTGGCCGACGCACCGCAGGCATTGGACACAATTTTTCTATATCGCCGGCCGCTACTCGATTACTGGTGCGAAACGAGCGAGGATCTGACGCAGCTTGTCCGCCATGTTCTGATCCATGAAATCGGCCATCATTTCGGATTCTCCGACGACGACATGGAACGGCTCGAAGCGGAAAAATAACGGAAGCGCTTGGTCTCTATACCGTGGGGGCGGGCTTTGCGGCCTCGACGGCCTTCAGCGCCGCCTCGCGCCTCGCGATGTAGTACGAGCTGGCGAAGATCACCGCCGCCCCGGCGCCGGTCCAGATATCGGGATTCTCGGCAAAAAACACAAATCCGAGACACACGGTAAAAGGCAGCTTCAGAAAGTTGAACGGCATAACAATGGAGGCTTCGCCCTCGGCCAGCGCCCGGATCACGCCCTGGCGGGCGAGCGAACTGAACACACCCATGGCGACAATCCAGATCACATGCTCCCACCGGACCTCGCTCCAATACATAATAGCCGGCACCAGCCCGATGGCCGACATGAGTAGGAAATCGTAATAGACGATCTTGTTGGAACTGTCGGTACGGGCCAGGGTCTTGGTGGATACATTGACCAGAGCATAGGCGGCGCTGGTCCCCAGAATGCCAATGGCAGCCCAGGTCAGCTCCTGGAAACCGGGACGCACAATAATCAGAACGCCGAAAAAACCGATGAACAACGCCGCCCAGCGGCGGGGCCCGGCCTTTTCACCGAGAAAAAACACAACGAAGATGACGGTAAAGAGCGGCGATGTGAACATCAGCGCGGTGACATCCTGCAGGGGCAGTGACGACAGGGCAAAGATGAGCAGGACCATGCCGCCATAATTCAGCATTGTTCGAACGGAATAGGCGCCGAAATGGTCCGTTCTGAGGACGCGGACTCCGACCTGTATCAGCCAGGGCGCCATCAGGATCACGCCCAGGAACGAGCGGAAAAATACCAGCTGAAACACACCCATATCGGTGGAGAGATGGCGGATGGTGGCGTAGGCGGCGGCATAAAAGATGGTCGCGGAAATCATCCAGAAGATGCCCCGGGTCGAACCCGGCAGGGCGGTGAACCTGGCAATGGCGCCTGCAACACGGCTCATGACGCAGGGCCCATTTCAAATCGGGCCGGGCCCTTTGCGATCAGCTCATGAACACGGCGTCTCATATCCGGCACGATCTCGGCCTCGAACCACGGGTTCTTGTTCTGCCAGGCGGTGGTCCGCCAGCTGGGATGCGGGGTAGGTAAAAATTCCGGCAGATAGTCCCTGAAGCTGCGCACCGTCTCGGTCATGGTCTTTTTCATGCGGCCTTTCAAATACCAGCGCTGGGCATACTGGCCGACCAGCAGGGTCAGTTCGATGTGCGGCAGCGCCCCGCGCAGAGGCGGATGCCAGAGAGGCGCGCATTCCGGCCGGGGCGGGTTATCGCCGCCTTTTGGATTGGCGCCGGGATAGCAAAACCCCATGGGAACGATGGCGATCAGATCCTCGTCATAAAACGTCCCGTCATCCAGGTCCAGCCAGTCGCGCAGACGGCGGCCGCTGGCATCGTCCCAGGGAACCCCGGATTGGTGAACCTTGGTGCCCGGCGCCTGACCGACAATCATGATCCGCGCCGATGGCGTGCCCTTGACCACAGGGCGCGGCCCCAGAGGCAATTTTTCCGCACACAGGTTACAGCCGCGCACATCGCGCAACAGGCGGCTGAAAGCGCGGCGGGTCGGTGGTTTATGGGTAGTTGCGGTCATACTCGATTTATCCTGCCCCGTGAGTATGATGTGTCGGAAGGAGACCTGTCGAGTATGAGCGACCAACAAAGATCCGTGAGCGTGCTGTTTGTCTGCACCGGAAACATCTGCCGCTCACCCACGGGGGAGGGCGTGTTTCGGTCCATGCTGAAATCCACCGGTCTGGAGGATCACGTCGCCGTCGATTCCGCCGGTACCGCGGATTATCACACCGGCGAGCCACCGGACCCGCGATCCGTCGAAGCGGCGCTCGCACGGGGTGTGGATCTCAGCGAACAGCGGGCGCGCCAGATACACCCGGATGATTTCTACAAATTCGATTTTCTCATCGCCATGGACCAGACCCATCTCGGTGAGATGCAGCGCCTGTGCCCGGAAGGCGAAAGCCATCGCATCAGGCTGCTCCTCGATTACGCCCCGCAGGTGGGCACACGGGATGTGCCAGACCCTTATTATGGTGCCGGTGACGGATTCGCCCACGTCCTCGATCTGGTGGAAGCCGGCGCCGCCGGGCTGCTGCAGGACGTCCGCGATGCCCTGAAAAAAGGGACCTAACCAGAATAACGCTAGGTCCGCTTGGCGGGCTGTTCTGTTTGCACGTAATCCAGCGGCAGCGCCGTGGTGTATTTGATCTCCTCCATGGCGAAGCTTGAGCTCACGTCCTGGAGATCCACCTCTTCGATCAGGCGCTTATAGAACGTGTCATAAGACGCGATGTCGGGCACGACCACGCGCAGCAGATAATCGATATCGCCGCTCATTCGGTAGAACTCCACCACCTCCGGAAAGGCGGAGAGGGATTTGGAAAACTTGTCGAACCAGGCCGCGTTGTGGTTGCTGGTTCTGATGGACACAAAAGCCGTGACCCCCACATTGAGCGATTTGGGATTGAGAAGCGCGACCCGGGACTGGATAACGCCGGACGTCTCAAGCCGCTGAATGCGATTCCAGCACGGCGATGTGGATAGTCCCACACGTTTGGCAATCTCACTGACCGCCAACGTCGAGTCGCTTTGAAGACACTCGAGAATCCGAATATCCGTGTCATCCATTTTTATCGCCCTCTCAACAAAACAAAATTATTACCTTTTATCTGCCTTATACCGGCAATAATTTCTTTATATAGCCAATTCCGACAAAACACACAAAATTATTTTCTGAAATCATGCATTTCCCGCATTGTCCCCCGGCAGGGCCGTTGCTACATCACGCGCTTGTAGAGCAAAGCGGAACTTCACATGCGTTACCTGCCCATCTTCAAAAATATCCAGGACCGTCCGTGCCTTGTGGTCGGCGGCGGGCCTGTCGCCCAACGCAAGATCCATATGCTGTTGCGCGCGCAAGCGACGGTCACGGTCATTGCTCCGCTGGCGACCGACGATCTGCACCAATGGCATCGGGACGGACGCATGGCGTTCCAGGCAAGGGCGTTCAGGGAACAGGATATCGACGGGTACGCGCTGGTGTTTTCCGCCACTGGCATCAAGGCCGTCGATCAGGCGGTTTCCGAGGCAGCGAAAAAAGCCGGCATCCCGGTCAATGTGGTCGACGCGCCCGCCTTGTCAGATTTTATCATGCCGGCTATCGTCGACCGCAGTCCAGTGGTGGTCGCGGTCTCAACCGCCGGCGCCGCGCCGGTGCTGGCCCGTCAGATCCGTGCCGCGATCGAAGCATTGCTGCCGGCCGATCTCGGGCGATTGGCAAAATCCGCCGAGACCCTGCGGGACACCATACGCGATCGCTTTATTTCGCCCACTGCGAAGCGGCTGTTCTGGGACGATTTCTTTAAAGGCTGGCGATCCGGCGCCTCGGTCCACCACGATGAATCCACGATCACCGAACTGCCACCCAATGCCGGACGGGTTTCCATCGTAGGCGCGGGTCCGGGCGATCCCGATCTGCTCACCCTGAAGGCGCTTCAAAATCTCCAGAACGCCGATGTGATTATCTATGACCGGCTGGTCGGACCCGAGATCCTCGATTATGCGCGGCGCGACGCCGAGACCATCTATGCCGGCAAGGCACCCGGGCAGCACAGCCACAGCCAGATGGAAATCAACGCGCTTCTGGCGCATCACGCAGGCGCCGGAAAACACGTGGTCCGGCTTAAGGGGGGCGACCCCTTCATCTTTGGCCGTGGCGGCGAGGAGCGTCGCTATCTGATCGAACGCGGCATTCAGGTGGATATTGTCCCCGGCATCACGGCGGCGGCCGGGTGCGCCGCCGAGGCCGGCATTCCCCTGACCCACCGCGGCACCGCTCAGTCCGTGACCTATCTGACCGGCACATCCAATGGCGATATTCCGGATTACGACTGGCAGGCACTTGCCAAATTGGCAGGAACGCTGGTGTTTTATATGGGTGTCAGTACGGCGGCGGACATCGCCGCGCGCTTCACCGAAAACGGGCTGGCGCCAGAGACCCCGGTTGCGGTGATTGAAAACGGCACGCGGGCGACCCAACGAACCATTACCGGGACCATCGGCACGCTGGGTGCGCTGATCCGCGACAATCGCATACAGAACCCCGCCCTGCTGGTGATCGGCGATGTGGTTGCCGAAGCCAACGCGGCATCGGACGTCGGCACCGCGCTGGCCATCGCGTCGTAGAGCGAAGGAGTACGGAATTATGAGAGGCAAACTGATCACGGCGAACCGCCTTAAGGACGGCGAGGTGGTCTATCTCACCGCAGGGGGCAGCTGGTCGGGCAACCTATCCGACGCCCGCTTTCTCGCCGATGAGACCCTGCAGGACCGTCTTCTGCGCATCGCGGAGCAAGACGTGGCCGGGCAAATCGTCATCGGCCCCTATTTGATGGATGCCAAGACCGAAAATGCCTCTGTCCAGCCGGTCAGCCAGCGCGAGCGTATTCGCGCCAACGGCCCCACCGTGCGGGCGTCTTTTCAGCAACCGGCGGGGCAGGAGTAAACCACCATGTATCGCTACGATGAATTCGATAACATTCTGGTCCACGAACGGGTCGATCAGTTCCGCGATCAGGTGGCGAGGCGGCTGTCCGGGGAGCTGACCGAGGAGCAGTTCAGGCCGCTGCGCCTTATGAACGGGCTCTATCTTCAGCTCCACGCCTACATGCTGCGGGTCGCCATCCCCTACGGCACGCTCGCCGCCAGACAGATGCGCATGCTGGCCCATATCGCGCGGAAATATGACCGGGGATACGGTCATTTCACCACCCGCCAGAACATCCAGTACAACTGGCCCCGCCTCGAAGAGGTCCCCGATCTTCTGGCCGAACTGGCGACGGTGGAGATGCATGCCATTCAGACCAGCGGCAACTGCATCAGAAACGTGACCGCCGATCACTATGCCGGCGCCGCGGCCGAGGAAATCGAGGACCCGCGGATCTATGCCGAGATCATCCGGCAATGGTCGACCCTTCACCCGGAATTTTCGTTCCTGCCGCGTAAGTTCAAGATCGCGCTGGCCGGCGGTCCCATCGACCGCGCTGCCGTCCGATTCCACGATATCGGGCTTCATATGCGCAAGAATGCACGGGGCGAGGTCGGGTTTGAAGTCCTGGTGGGGGGCGGCCAGGGCCGCACGCCGATTATCGCCGCGACCATCCGCAAGTTCCTGCCCAAGCAGGATCTCCTGTCCTATCTGGAAGCCATTTTGCGGGTCTATAATCTGCTGGGACGGCGCGACAATATCTATAAGGCGCGGATCAAGATCCTGGTCCGAAGCACCGGCGCCGAAAAATTCGCTTCCATGGTGGAACGCGAATGGGAGACCATCCGCGGCGGCGATCTCGATCTGCCGGACACCGAAATTTCGCGCATCAGGGCCTATTTTGCCCCGCCCGCCTATGAGCTTCTGTCCCCCCGTGACGCCGCCTTTGAGGCCGCACGCCGGGCCGATCGCGAGTTCGACCGCTGGGCGCAGACCAACGTCGCTGCCCACAAGCAGCCGGGCTACGCCATCGCCAATATCTCGCTCAAGCCGGAAGGCGGCGCACCGGGGGACGCCACCGCCGACCAGATGGATGTGATCGCCGACCTGGCCGAGGAATACAGCCTCGACGAGCTACGCATCACCCATCAGCAGAACATCGTCCTCGCCCATGTGCGCCAGTCTAATCTGCATGCGCTTTGGCAGCGTCTCGACGCCGCCGGTCTGGCAACCGCCAATATCGACCTGGCCACCGATATCATCGCCTGCCCGGGTCTCGATTACTGCAACCTCGCCAATGCGCGATCGATCCCGGTGGCGCAGCGCCTGTCCCGTCATTTGAGCGACCCGGATCTGCAGACCACGATCGGGGCGCTGCGGATCAAGATCTCCGGCTGCATCAATGCCTGCGGTCACCATCACGTGGGCGATATCGGCATCCTCGGCGTCGACCGCAAAGGCACCGAGTGCTACCAGATCACCCTCGGCGGCAGCCCCGATGAGAACGCCGCCATCGGCGAGGTGATCGGCCCCGCCTTTGCCTATGACGATGTGGTCGACGCCATCGACCGCGTCATCGGCACCTATCTTTTTCAGCGCACCGACGGAGAGCTGTTCGGCGATACCTATCGCCGCGTGGGCCCCCGCCCCTTCAAGGAGGATCTCTATGGCACTGCTTAAGAGAGACCGGATTGTCGACGATCCCTGGACCATCATCGAAGACGACCAAAGCCTGCCATCCGGCATTCCAATTGTGGTCGGCTACGACCGCTGGATGCGGGACCGGGAGGATTTACGGAGCCGGAATGGCGAAATTGGTATCGTCCTGGCCAGCGATCAGCCGCCCGAGCTCATCGCCGATGATCTGGACCGGTTCGGCCTGATCTGCCTCGACTTCCCCAAATTCACCGACGGGCGGGCTTATTCCTACGCCCGCCTGCTCCGCGCCCGCTACGATTTCACCGGCGAAATTCGCGCCATCGGCGCCGTGCTGCGGGATCAGCTGCTTTACATGCACCGCTGCGGCTTCGATTCCTTTGAAATTCCGGACGACGCGGCGGCGGCGAACTGGACAATCGCCTTTGATGAAATGTCAAACCGCTATCAGCCGACAGTTGACCGGATGCCCACCGTGACCCAATTGAGATTGAAGAGGGACTATATCGCGCCGGGGCCCCATGGCGGCTCCGACACCGCGGGGTCATGGTCCTACTAACGCACAAACACGAGGCCTTGGGATGACGGGTATTTTTGCGAAGATGCGAGAGGACATCTCGGCGATCCGGGAACGCGATCCGGCGGCGCGATCCCGGCTTGAAGTGATCCTGTGCTATCCCGGCTTCCATGCAAGGGTGTTTCACCGCCTTGCCCATGCCGTTTGGAAACGGGGCTGGGTCGTTCTGGCGCGCTTTATCGCCCATGTGGGCCGCTTCCTGACCGATATCGAAATCCATCCTGGCGCCATCATTGGCCGCCGGTTCTTCATCGATCATGGCGCCGGCGCGGTGATCGGCGAGACAGCGGAGATCGGCGATGATGTGACGCTCTATCACGGCGTCACCCTGGGCGGCACGTCGCTGGAACCCGGCAAGCGCCATCCGACCATCGAAAATGGCGTGGTCATCGGTTCGGGCGCGCAGATACTGGGGCCGGTCACGGTGCGCGAAGGCGCCCGCATCGGAGCCAACGCCGTGGTGCTCAAAGACGTGGCGGCGGGCGTCACCATGGTCGGCATTGCGGCCCGGCCTGTATTGCCGCGCACCTCCGGTGAGGCCCCGGAATTTCACGCCTACGGTACGCCGAGCGCCGATCTGCCGGACCCGGTCGCCAAGGTAGTGGACGGGCTGCTCGCGGAAATTGGCTTGCTGCAGACAAGGCTCAAATTACTGGAAGAACAGTCCGCGACAGTGGCCGATTCGGCGAAGGCGGAAAATGAGTGCGACGAGGCCGAACGGCCCGGCGCCAACTAACCGACGCTATCTGAAGGAGGGAGACAATCATGAGTTCAGCAGTCGCATTGCGGGAGTTGGAATCCGGGGCGGAAGTCAGACACCGAACAATCCGTGACGGCTTTTCCGATACGGTAGGTAACACGCCGCTGATCAAGCTGAAGCGCGCCTCGGAGGAAACCGGCTGCGAGATCCTCGGCAAGGCGGAGTTCCTCAATCCCGGCGGATCGGTCAAGGACCGGGCGGCCCTGTTTATCATCCGCGACGCCGAAGAACGCGGTGTTCTCAAGCCGGGCGGCGTGGTGGTCGAAGGCACCGCTGGCAATACCGGCATCGGTCTCGCTCTGGTGGGTAACGCACGGGGCTACCGCACGGTCATCGTCATGCCGGACAGCCAGAGTCAGGAAAAGAAGGACATGCTGCGTCTCGCCGGCGCCGAGCTCAAGCTGGTGCCCGCCGCGCCCTATAGAGACCCCAACAATTATGTTCACGTGTCCGAGCGGATCGCCGAGGAACTGGTGAAAACTTCCCCCGACGGCGCGCTGTGGGCCAACCAGTGGGATAATCTCGCCAACATGCGCGCCCATGTGGAGGGCACCGGGCCGGAAATCTGGGGACAAACCCACGGCAAAATAGACGGCTTCACCTGCGCCATCGGCACCGGTGGCACGCTGGCCGGCATCAGTGTGTTCCTCAAGGAACAGAACAAGGACGTCGTCATCGCCGCCGCCGACCCCGAGGGCGCGTCCATGTACAGCTATTTCAAATACAGCAAGCTCGAATCCGAAGGCAGCTCCATCAGCGAGGGCATCGGTCAGGGACGGGTGACCGCGAACGTCGCCGAAATCCAGGCCGATGACGCGTTCCGCATACCGGACAGCGAAGCCCTGCACATACTGTTCAATCTGATCAAGGAAGAGGGCCTGTGTCTCGGCGGCTCCAGCGGCATCAACATCGCCGGCGCCATCCGCCTTGCCAGGGATCTCGGCCCCGGCCACACCATCGTCACCATCCTCGCCGACGGTGGCCAGCGCTACCAGAGCAAGCTCTACAACCCGGCATTCCTCAAGGAAAAAGGCCTGCCGGCTCCCGACTGGCTCTAAAGACTCCCCCTCACGCTGCTTCCAGCGGCGCGTGTAGAACGGTGCCGGCTTCCAATATCCCCTGTTCGTGGTCGCGGATGATGTCCGCATGGAGCGGGCGGGCGCCGTCGAAGCTCATCCACAGGCGCAGCAGATGACGTTTGCGCTCGGGCTCGGGCCAGTCCTCATAGTGGGTGCGGGCATGGAGCGCCACATAGTTCTGGACCAGGGAGATATCGCCCGGTTCGAAATCCACATCCATGGCGAGCTCGCCGGAGAGCGTATTGTAGGCCCGGATCGCCTCGTTCTGGGCGATGGTCAGATCGGGCACGCCTGGCATGCCCTGGGCCCGCTTGATAGTACTGCTGGCACCGCGGGTCGCGAAAAAGCCATCGGTGATGCTAAAGACCGGCTGGCGCGTCCACGGATCGGTTTCGCCAGGCGGCAGCTCGCCGCGGCGCGAGCGGTAAAACCGGAAGGCCAGTTCCTCCACCAGCTCGGGGCAGCGCTTGAGCATCTCGTTATAGACCGTCATGGAGCTAACCATGCGGTGCTGACCGCCCGACTTGGACGTGCGAAGACAGCACAGGCCGAAGATGTCGCAGCTATCAGCATGAAACCCCAGCTCGGAGGCGGAATTGTAGCCCCGGCCGGTAGCCGAGGTGATTACTTCGCCCATGTTTTTGACGTGCCCCAGCAGATGGCCCTTACCGTTCTGCGAGACGGCGCGGCCGATATGGGCGCCGATGCCCCAGAAGGCGGCGGCGGTCTGATACAGTGAGCGGGCGTCCACCGGCAGCCCGCGCAGGAAGACAAAACCCCGCCCCTCGATGATTTCCCGGCGCAGATCCGCCAGCACCGGGCCAAACGCCGGCAGGGTGAATGCCTCCCGCGTGATGTCCTTCAGTTCCAGGCGCTGGCTTTCTACCCGCACCACCGCATCCAGGATGTCCGACACCTCCCCCTCCGACAGATGATAGATATGGGCCTGGCTGGCTTCGAGATCTTCGCGTACCCAGGCCGAGGGATCCTCGATGGGCTGCCCCAGGATAGCGGGCTTATGGGCCCGGCTGGTGGGTTGCCATGGATTGGCAGACATATTTTATCTCCCGTCAGTGCTCTCTCGCGGAGCATCACGGTTATCTTGCCTCTGCCGCCCTGTCCCTGTCGACACGGGATTGATAGATTGCCGCAACAAAGTGTGTCAGCGGGAGACGGGAAACAACATGCCTGACGAAGGGTTTCGAAAATGGCTGAGCCCTGACTATGAAGTCATGGAAGATGGTCATGCGGTGGTGGGCCTCGCCATCCGGGACGACATGCGCAATCTGCGCGATGTGGTGCAGGGGGGTGTCATTGCAGCCCTGGTGGATGTCTCCATGGCAACGGCGGCCTGCGGCGGCAATTACGACACGCGCATGCGCCCCATGGCAACCATGGAGCTCAAGGTGAATTACACCGCCGCTGCCACCGGCAATCGGCTGACCGCCACCGCCGACGTGATCCGGGCCGGTGCGCGCACATCGGTCGTCCGGTGTGAAATCCGCCGCGAGGATGGCGAGGTTTGCGCCGCCGGTCTCGGGACTTTCATGGCCCGCAGGGTGCACGAGACCGACCCCAAGGACATGGCGGAACCGCCTGCGGGATGACCCCTTCTTGACGTTCGGTACGGCGCGGCCCGATACTTCCTGTAAGGCAACCCCATGACGGAGGGACGGCAGATGACCACCAAGCTACCCCAGGTTCTCGAAGACAGGATCAACGGTATCAGCGATGACGAGCTCGAATTTCGCGGCTGGACGCGGGACGGGATGCGTGCCGGTTATCAGCGGCGTCTCGAAGCCGACAGGGATTCGCCGCAAGTAGGCGATGTAGCGCCCGATTTCGAGCTTGAGCTACTCAGCGCCTCGGGCGGGCGCACCGGCGAGATGATGAAACTGTCGGGCCTGCGCGGCAAGCCGGTGGGGCTGGTCTTCGGCTCCTATACGTGACCCCCCTTCCGGCGCGAGGCCGTGCGCCTCGACGGAATAGCGAAAACGTTCGGCGAACGGGTCCAGTTTCTGTGCGTCTATATAAAGGAAGCGCACCCGACCGACGGTTCCCAGTCGCCCTCCAATCTCGATGACGACGTGCTTTTCACCCAGCCCACATCCGACGATGAACGGGCGGAGGTCGCGGCCGCCTGTATGCTGCGGTTCAACTTTTCCTTCCCCATGGTTTTGGACGATATGACCGATCAGACCAGCAGCACCTATATGGCCATGCCCGAACGGCTCTACATGCTCGATGCGTCAGGCCGTGTGACCTGGAAATGCGGGATCGGGCCCCATCTGTTCGACCCCGACGGTTTTGAGGAAGCGGTAAAAGACCAAGTCGCCGCGTTGGCACCTGGCTGATCGGGCAATCATCATCTGGTTGAACGGGCGGGTCTCAGACCCGCCCGCGCTGAATTCAGAATCCAACCTCTCAATCTAAGCACACACCCCGGTTCCGCCCGCAAACCTTAAGCGGACCTTAACCCGGCTTGTCTATACCCGACGTTCCGGGATGGGGCGGAACTCAAGGCATTGGCAGGGGGCTTACGCAATGTACGGGAATTGGTGTCATGCATACGGATAACCAGCAAAACCTCACGACCGACCCTCAGCAAAGCCCGGCCAGCCCGAGCTCTTTCGGTTATCCCATCGGCCGGGTCATCGGTGTCAGCGGATCCGCGCTTCAGGGGATCCTTCTTCCCTATAAGGGCGAGGAAGGCGCGGCGGTGGTTACCCCCGATCTGCGCATCGGCTCCATTATTAAAGTCGAAACGGCAAACTCGACGGTCTTTGGTGTCGTCGGTCTTCTCTCCATGGCCGACCCGACAGCGGATGCGCTTAACAGCGTGAGACGCCAATTCGACGTGGAGTTGCTGGGCGAAATTCCGCGCCGCGACCCCAACGGGGTCGAACGCGGCTTCAACCGCGGTGTCGCCGTCTACCCGGTGCTGGACGATGATATCTATCTGGCGACGCCGGAAGAACGGTCCCGTATTTACGCGAGGCCCGATAAGGCCAACGTCCGGATCGGCACCCTGCATCCGGACAACGAATTGCCGGCCTTTGTGTCGACCGACGATCTGCTGGGCAAGCATTTTGCCATCCTGGGCTCCACCGGCTCCGGCAAATCCTGCTCGGTCGCCCTGATCCTGCGGAAAATCCTGGCCGACCATCCCAATGGCCATGTGGTCATGCTCGATCCCCATAACGAATATTTCCAGTCCTTCGGCGATAGCGCGGACGTGGTCAGCCCGGACAAGCTCGAGCTGCCCTACTGGCTTCTCAATTTCGAGGAAATCGTCGAGGTGATCGTTGGCCGGGGACGGCCCGATACGGAAATCCAGACGGCGATCCTCAAGGAAGCCATCATTCATGCGAAAAAGAAATTCGCCGGCGACAAGGGCACGACCGAGCATATTACGGTGGATACGCCGATTCCCTATGTGCTGAGCGAACTGATTTCCCACATCAGTGGCCAGATGGGTCAGTTCGAGAACCCGGAAAGTTCGGCGCCGTTCCTGCGGCTGAAATCCCGGCTCGAGAGCCTGCGCTCGGACCGCCGCTATGCCTTTATGTTCTCCGGCCTGGTGGTCCAGGACGTCTTGCCGATGATCCTGTCGCGCATTCTCAGTATTCCGGTGGGCAACAAGCCCATTACCATTCTCGATCTATCCGGCGTGCCGTCGGAGATCGTCGATGTGGTGGTCTCCGTCCTGTGCCGCATCATATTCGATTTCGCCCTGTGGAGCGTGCCGGCACAGGCCCTGCCGGTGCTGCTGGTCTGCGAGGAGGCCCACCGCTACGTGCCGGCCAACAGCGAAGACGGCTTTGGCCCCACCAAAAAAGCCATATCGCGCATTGCCATGGAGGGCCGGAAATATGGCGTGTCCCTGTGCCTGATCAGCCAGCGCCCCTCGGAGCTGTCGGCCAATATCCTGTCGCAATGCAACACCATGTTCGCCCTGCGCATGAGCAACGAGCGCGATCAGGAGATCGCCCGGCGCGCGCTCCCCGAAAGCGCCAGCGGATTGCTGGGTGCCCTGCCGGCCCTGCGAACCCAGGAAGCGGTGGTCTGCGGCGAGGGCGTCTCCATGCCGGTCCGGCTGCGCTTCGACGATCTGGACCCTAACTTCCGGCCCAAGAGCGGCAACGCGGATTTCTCGGTACGGTGGCAGCGCGAGGACCAGGGGCAAGAGTTTATCAACTCGACGGTGGAGCGCTGGCGCTCCCAGTTCCGCAGCGAAGACGCGTCCCGGCTCCAGAAACAGGCGGCCCCGCAGCCACGGCAGGCAGCCGCTGCGCCACAGCCGCAACAGCCCGCCGCCGCACCGCTGGTTCCGCCAAAGCCTGCCGGTTAAACTACGCTGATCGCCCACGGGCGGGTCTCAGGCCCGCCCCTCTCAATACATCTCAGCGCTTCACATCTCAGTGCTTCTCAATGCCGCGGTGGGCGTCTTCGCCCCAGAGGGCCTTGATCCGGCGGTCGCGGCCGCAGCTGGTGCGATAGAAGCGATAGCGGAGGGGGTTCTTGGTATAATAATCCTGATGATAACCCTCGGCCGGGGTAAAAGTGGACGCCGCCACCACAGGCGTGACGATGGGTTTTTTCAGGGCCCCGGATTTGACCAGGGCGGCCTTTGATTTCTCGGCGATTTTCTTTTGTTCCGGCGAGTTGGCGAAGATAGCCGTGGCGTAACTCGCCCCCCGGTCGCAGAATTGTCCGCCGGCATCGGTGGGATCGACGCTGTGCCAGAAAACATCCAGCAGCTTTTCATAGCTGGTGACCTGCGGATCATAGTGGATCTGCACCGCCTCGAGATGCCCGGTGCCGCCGGCTACCACCTGCTTATAGGTGGGATTCCGCAACAGGCCGCCGGTATAGCCGGAGATGGTCTTCTTGACCCCCTTCACAGTGTCGAAATCGGATTCAACACACCAGAAACAGCCACCCGCAAAGGTCGCGATTGCCTCTCCCTTTGCCGCCGCGGGATGGGTCGCCACAACAGCGCCGGATAACAGAATTCCGGTAAATAAGCCGTTCCATAATGATCGCAAATTCATCGATTTCTCCTTCCAAGCCGCATTCACAAGGTAGTAACGGCTGAGCCGGACTACAAGATTGCAACAGTCGGGTCCTGGTAACAGTCTCGTTATCATGGAATCGTCGCCGGTGGTTGAAGGACCTGGCGGAGGCATTCCCCGCGTCCAAAGGTCACAGCCCGCGATCTTGCCCAGCGACGGGATTTGATCCATTTCCATAAAGCGCCACTTTGGCGAACAGCTCAGCGAGCTCGGATATCAAGACAGACCACACACCCATTCCACGTTATCGGCGCGGTCCCGCGTCAGCGCTTTTTTCCATGGGGTTTCGCCCTTTTTTCCTGCTGGCAGGGCTGTGGGCGGCAACCGCGCTGGTCCTCTTTGTCGCCAATTTACAGGGCGCCGTTATCCTCCCGACGTATCTCGATGCCGTGACCTGGCACTGGCATGAAATGCTGTTCGGTTTCGTCGCCGCGACATTCACCGGATTCCTGCTGACCGCCATCCCCAACTGGACAGGCCACCTTCCCCTGCAGGGAACCTCACTGCTATTTCTTGTCCTGATCTGGATCGCCGGCCGCCTGGCCTTGGCATTTTCGGACCTGATCGGTGCGTTGCCGGCCGCGGTCATCGACGTCGCTTTTCTAGCTGTTGTTCTTGTCCTCACTCTGCGCGAGATCATCGCAGGCAAGAACTGGCGTAACCTGCCCATCATCGCCGCCGTGGCTCTTTTCCTTCTCGGTAATGCGCTGATCCATGCCGAAGCGCTGGAAATATTCGTCCTCGATGGCTTGGGCCAGCGGCTTTCCATCGCCACCATGATCATGATGATTACCCTCATCGGAGGCCGCATCGTCCCCAGCTTCACCCGCAACTGGCTCAATAAACAGGGCCATGAGCGTTTTCCCGCGCCGTTTGGCGTGATCGATGGCGGCACGCTGGCGATCACGCTGCTGGCCCTGGGATGGTGGAGCGTACAACCCGAGGGGCTCCTGACTGGACTCTTCGCCGCCATCGCCGCAGCCGCCAATCTCATCCGCGTCTGCCGTTGGCGCGGCTTGGCGACAAGGGTGGAAGCGTTGGTCTGGGTTCTCCATCTCGGTTACCTGTGGATTCCCGTCGGGCTGGCGCTGTTAGCGCTGAGCCAATGGTGGCCAACCCTGCCTCAGAGCGGCGCGCTGCACTCACTGACCGCAGGCGCCATGGGCACCATGACACTCGCCGTGATGAGCCGCGCCACCATGGGCCACACCGGCCGCGACCTTCATGCCGGACCGGGCTTGGCAATCGCCTACGGGCTGGTCTCCCTTGCGGCGGTAAGCCGCATTGCCTCATCCGTCCTCGATATCGCCGCCGAGGCGCTCCTGTGGATCGCGGCATTCTCGTGGGTCGCGGCCTTTGTGATTTTTCTTGCCGTTTGCGGGCCGATGCTACTCACCAGATCGCCCAAGACGGCGTCGGATTGAACCTTTTTCCACTGCCGTGAGCTGGTTCCGTCTGAACAGAAAAAGCCGCGCGGTTGCGCACCGGTAAGGGGACACGCATGATGGTGCCCATCATAGACCAACAGGATGCGCCCGATGCCGTTCAAAATTGCCCTGCCCGATTTGGTTTCAAATTCCTACTTTCCCGCCATTGCAGCGGTGGAGCTCGGTTTTTTCAAGGATGAGGGAATCGATGCCGAGATTACCCTGATTTTCCCGGTACCGGATTCCTACCGCGCCCTGCGCGACGGCGCCGCCGATTTCGTCGCCGGATCGGCCCATGCGCCGCTCTGGGCCTTCCCCCGCTGGGAGGGCTCAAAAGTCCTGTGTGCCCTGAGCCAGGGCATGTACTGGTTTCTCGTTCTCCGCAACGATATCGACGTGGAAAAAGGCGATGTCAACGGGCTCAAGGGGCTGCGCATCGGCGCGGCGCCGGGCGTGGATGTGGGGTTTCGCCAGCTTCTCATTGCCGCCGGCATCGATATCGAGGCCGAAAACATCTCCATCGGCCTGCCGCCGGGCGGTATCCCCGAAGGCAAATCCTTCGGCGTGGTCGCGGCGCAGGCGCTCATCGATGGCAAGATCGACGGGTTCTGGGCCAATGGCATGGGGGCCGAAGTGGCGGTCACCAGCGGTATCGCCAAATGCATCATAGACGTCCGCCGCGGCGACGGCCCGCCTTCCGCCTTCCGCTTTACCCAGCCGGCGCTGGCGACCACCCAGAAGCTGGTGGACGAACAGCCCGACGTGGCCGCCGGCGCGGTGCGCGCCATCGTGAAGACGCTGGCCGCCCTCAAGGATGACCCGACACTGGCGGTAAAAGTCGCCGAAAAACATTTCCCGGCCAAGGAAACCGCGCTGATCCAGACTTTGATCGAGCGCGACCTGCCCTATTACGATGCCGCTTTATACGAAGAAAACGTCGCCGGCATGAACGATTTCGCCCAGGCCGCCGGCCTGCTGGAAGGCGGCCCGGTCCCTTACGAGGATATCGTCGCCACCCAGTTCAAGAATTTGTGGGCGGGTTAAGAACCCATCGCCGCACGCGCGGCGGGGGCGAAACAGCTTAACGAGAACCAGTCGCGGAATTTCTTCACGTCGGCGCTGTCACCATCCAGCGTGATCTTGTCATCCCGCAAGGCCTTATCCAGCGGCGCATGACCGAGCCATACGGTGACCATGTCCTTGATATGGGAGGAGACATAGAGGTTGGGCTCGAATCCGGGATCCTTGATGCAAAGATCCACGTCGTCCTGTTCGAACAACAGCCAGTAGCGCCGCCGGTTGACCGGCACACCGGAGAACTGGAACTGGGTAACGAAGCGGCCCGGCACCGGCGCTTTACATTCCGAGACCGTGCGCCTGATGTCCCACATCAACAGATCGGGATCGAGATTTTCCTTGGCCACCAGATCGTCGCGCATCCAGGCCTGCGCCCAAACGCCCATGCTTTCCAGGATGGGAAACAGGGCCTTGCCGGCTTCGGTGATGTGATATTCGGAACCGCGGCCCTTTGTGACCGGTCTACGGTCCACAATGCCGGCATATTCCAGCTCCTTGAGCCGCGCCGACAGCAACGCCGATGACATGCGCGGCACCCCCGCCTGCAGTTGATTGAACCGCGTACTGCCGCAGCATAGCTCGCGCACCACCAGCGGCACCCAGCGCTCGGTGAGGATTTCCGCCGCCCGCGCGATGGGGCAATACTGTCCATATCCCTTGTTTCTAGCCATTTATTCTCCCCCTTTTGTCGCTGAATCATAGCGTCAATAGACCGGGGATTTCAACTTCATATCTTGAAGTAGTAATGGACACCGGACCGGACCATGTTTGGGGTAACGCAAACCCAACGAAGGAGACAGAACGATGACTGCAAAGATAGATCTGGAAAACCTGGTTCACGAAATCGGCCCCGGCTTCGCGGCGAAGGCGGCGGAAAGGGACGAAACCGATGGGTTCGTCGATGACAATTACGATGTGCTGAAGGAGCACGGCATCCTGTCCGCCATGGTGCCCGCCGAGCTTGGCGGCGGCGGCGTGAGCCATTCGGAAATGGCGGCCTTTATCCGTGCCCTTGCCCACTATTGCAGCTCGACGGCGCTGGCGCTTTCCATGCATCAGCAGCTGGTTGCCGCCGCCGTGTTTAACTACCGCAACGACCGTCCCGGCTGGCAGGTGCTGGAAAAAGTCGCCGCCAACGACCTGGTGCTTGTCAGCACCGGCGCCAATGACTGGATGGAATCCAACGGCGAGATGGAACGCACCGACGGCGGCTATCTGGTGAGCGCGAAAAAGCCTTTCGCCAGCGGCTCGCCGCGCGGCAACGTACTGGTCACATCGGCGCCTTATGAAGATCCCACCGAAGGCTGGCAGGTCCTTCATTTCCCTGTCCCCATCACCAGTGACGGCGTATCCGGCATGGATGACTGGCAAACCATGGGCATGCGCGCCACCGGCTCACAGACCATCGTCCTCGACAAGGTCTTCGTGCCCGACGAGGCCATCGTGCTCAAACGGCCGCAAGGCGAATACCATCCGCTGTGGAACGTGGTTCTCACCGTCGCCATGCCGCTGATCATGTCGGCCTATATGGGTGTCGCCGAGGCCGCGGCGGTGATCGCGACCAAGGCTGCACGCAAACGCCGGGGGCAACCGGAGACACCCCTTTTACTGGGTGAGATGATCAACAATCTGACCACCGCTCAAATGGCGGTGGACGGGATGGTCGCCATCACCAACAACTGGGAATTTGCGCCCGAGACAGACACCGCCAACAAAATCCTGGTGCGCAAGACCATCGCCGCCAATGCCATTCTGGCAACTGTCGAAAAAGCCATGGAAACCGCCGGCGGCATCGGTTTTTACCGCAAAACCGGGCTGGAGCGCCTGCTGCGCGACGCCCATGCGGTGCGCTATCACCCGCTGCCGGAAAAACGCCAGCAGCATTTCACCGGCCGGCTGGCGCTCGATCTCGATCCGATCGGAGATACGCTGGACCCTAAGCTGCGAGTCGCGGCTGCCTGACAGTCAAATACCAAACAAAAACCGGCGGCTCCTAGAAGCCGCCGGTTTGATTTTCAACGCCACGTATTCAGCCGCTTTATCGCCCAACAAAATTTGGTTTGCGTTTTTCCATAAACGCCGTCCGGCCTTCAGCGTAGTCATCGCTGTTCATGCAGGCTTCCACCAGCTCGTCGCACATGGCGATATCCCGTTCGTCGGGGTCCTTGAACGCCTCGGCCACGATGACCTTGGTCGACCGCACGGTGAGCGGTGCGTTCCCGGCGATGGTCGCGGCCAGCTCGCGCACCGTGTCTTCCAGCGCATCGGCGGGCACCAGCTGGTTGATCAGCCCCATGGCCAGCGCTTCCTGGTCGGAAAACCGGCGGCCGGTAAAAAAAATTTCCTTGGTCTTGGCCGGCCCCACCACATCGATCAGCTTCTTCATGTTGCGATAGGGATAGCCGACCCCGAGCTTGGCCGCCGGGACTCCGAATTCCGAGCCTTCCGACGCGATGCGGAGATCGGCCTGCAGCGCAGTGCCCAGCCCGCCCCCCATGCAGAACCCCCGGATCATGGCGATCAGGGGCTTCTCGATCCGTCCATAGGCCTCGTTCACCTTCGAGGACAGCGCATCATAGATTTCGCGCTGTTCCGGCGTGGCGCGCCGTTCGGCGAATTCCGAGATATCCGAGCCCGAGACGAAGGCCTTGTCGCCGGCCCCCTGCATGACGATGACCCGCACATCGTCGTCGCTATTGAAGTCATCGATGATCTCTAGGATCGCTTCCCGCATGGCGAAGCCAATGGCGTTGCGCCGCGCCGGGTTATTGAAGGTCATCCAGCCGATACCGTCCGCCTTCTCGGCGATCATCTTGTCGGTGGGGAGGTCGAGCTTTGTCATGTTCGTGATCCCTGAATTAAAGTCGCAATTTGTTTTCTGTGGTCATTCTAACCCAATCGGATAGCGCAAGCATCGGGCAATACCCCCCACCTAACCTCCCCCTCAAGGGGGGAGGAATACCGGCGGTGCAGCCGCCTATGTAACCCCCTCCCCCTTGAAGGGGGAGGGTTGGGGTGGGAGTGACCGGCTCGGTGCGATCAAATGAGGCTCACTGATACAAATGAGACTTCAATTGCTCAGCTGTGCCGCGTTCTTGCCGGCCTCGCGGCTGAAGACGGCGTTGCGGGTCTGGCCGGTGCAGGACGGGTAGTTGTGAAAAAACAGCCCGACCACATCGCCCGACGCATAGAGCCCCTTGATGGGCTTGTCGGTGATGTCGAGCACTTCGGATCGAGTATTGATGCGGATGCCACCGAACGAGAACGTCACCCCGCAGGTGATCGGGTAGGCGCGGAACGGGCCATCATCGATGGGATTGGCCCAGTTGGATTTATTGACTTTAAGGCCGCTGGTGGCCTTGCCGTCGAGCTTCGACGGATCGAACGGCACATCGCTGCAGGAGGCGTTGAACTCATCGATGGTGGCCACAAGCGGTTCGGGATCGTGGCCAATTTTTTCCGCCAGCGCGGCGATACTCTCGGCCTCCTCGAAGGTGTCGGTGTAATCGCGCCCCAACCGGAACAGATTGATGCCCTTCTGGTCGAAAATCTGATGCGCCGTGCCGCCGGGCTGGGCCAGCACCGCGCGGCCGGTCTTGGCGTAGGTGTAGGAATGGTTGGACTCGCCCTCGTCATAGAACCGCTCGCCCAGCGCGTTGACCGTGATGCCCATGGTGTAGTCATAGCGGTTGCAGGTGTTGCTGTGCCCGTCGTCGCGCAGCGGCGTGCCGCCATCGGGGGCGTCGCGGTCGATGGGCGTCGCGTGAGCGCCCTGCCAGTGACCGGCGGCCTTCACGCCAATATCGAGCAGCATGCGCAGCACTTCGCCCGTATTGTGTTTCGAGCCGCGGACTCTCATAAGATCGGCATTGGTGCCGAGATAACGCGCCCGCATTTCCGGATTAGCCTGGAACCCGCCGGAGCACATGATCACCGACGGCGCGGTGATGTCATAATCGTCGTCAGGGGTGGCGACCACGACCCCTTCGACACGGCGGTGGTCGCCGATGATACGGATGACACGGCTGTTATAGCGGACCTCGACGCCGAGATCGGTGGCGATCTGGCGCCAGCGCAACAATTGCCCGAGACCGCCGCCCACCGTGTGCACCATGATTCCCGGTTCGAAAAAGAACTTGCCGTTGACCTCGCGGCGCTTCTCGGGCTCGAACTGGATGCCGCAATCGAACATCCATTGCACCGCCGAGTTGGATTGATCGACCATGAACTGGGCCAGTTCCTGATCGATGCGGCCCTGGGTCACCCGGTTGAGATCGGCCATGAAACGTTCCGGCGTATAGGCCGGGATTTCGAACCGCGCCATCATGTCCGGATCGAAATCGGGCACCACTTTTTTCATGTCGTCGGTGCCGTTATAGGCGTAGCGGAAGCCGGTGTGGGAATAGCGCGCGTTGCCGCCGAACTCTTCCTCCGGCGCTTTCTCCAGCATGACCACGCGCTCGGCGCCGTTCTGCCGCGCCGACACCGCGCTCTCGAACGCCGCGCTGCCACCGCCGACGATGATCACGTCGGCCTTATCCTGTCGGTTCACTTTATGTCTCCCTCATTCGCCTAAACCGGACCAGCCCACTCCCCCTCCCGGCCACCCAGTACGAGTATCCTGTGGGGGGCCGGGAGGGGGAGTGGGCTGGCGCGCCTCAACAAATGTTATCAGGCGTCGACTTTTTCCTTCGACTCTTCTTCATTCTCCCGGTCGGCGGTGAATTCGATGGTCTGGAAACCGTGGACCGACAGATCGAAATTATTGCCTTCGGGATCGCAGCCCCTTGTTTCGGCATAGGGCCGGTTGCGCGGGCGCTGCCCCGGGGCCGCGAGGCCGAACGCTTCCATCTTGCGGGCGATCTCTTCCTGATCGTCGATCTCGAATCCGAAATGGTTGAGCCCGTTGGGCTTGCCCTGGGCCGATTGCGGCAATAGCGCCACGTTGATATAGCCGTCGGTAATGTAGGTCGCGCCAGACTTGGACGCGTGCAGGATCTTCATGTCGAAAACCTCGCAGTAAAACTTGGCGAGCTTTTCCGAATCCATCGTGACGATAGCAATATGCTTGATCTTGGCCATGGAAACCTCCTGTTTAGATTTAGATTAATGGTACCTCATTCGGAACAAAGACACCAACGCCGACGCGTTG
Source organism: Rhodospirillaceae bacterium (assembly GCA_018660305.1). Next base: position 3,212 of record JABJKO010000270.1, on the reverse strand, counting down.
GGGGAAGGGCGAGGGGACTTCCCTCTAATGATGATGGTGCTGGTGGGTCACCCGTTCCATGATCCAGTTGGCGACTTGCGTAAGCCTGGCATCGTCGCCGTGGGCCCCGATCAGGTGGATACCCACCGGCATGTCATTGGGGCCCAGATGGGTGGGAAGCGCGAAGGACGGCACATGCAGCAGGTTCCAGAACCCGACAAAGGCGTGATCGCCGGTGCTGGTCAGATCGGCCGGCGCCTCGCCCGCCGTCAGCGGCGCGATCAGCGCGTCAAACCCGTCCATGAGCTGTGCCAGCCTGACCCGGGCGTCGGCCGCCAGTGCCATGGAAGACTGGTATTCCGCATAATCCCAGTTGAAGCCCTTCTGAAGGGTGCGCTGCATGGGATCGCTGAGCTGGTCACGGTGGTAATGCCATTCCCACGCCGTGGCGCGGGCACGCTCGTAGCTTGAGATGACATCGCGGGCATGGGTGAGGTCGCTGAAATCATCGGGCAGGTCAAACGGCTCGACGACGGCCCCCTTGGCCTCGATGGTCTCGATGGTTTCGGCGAGGGCCTGCTCGGTTTCCGGCAGAACCTGATCCCACAGATGGGTGCGGCAAAAGCCGATGCGGGGCGCTGCTCCTTTGGAGCCGCCAAGCACCGGCGGCCGTCCCACCAGGACGGCGCTCATCAGTTCGACGTCGGTCAGGGACCGCGCCAGGATTCCCAGCGTATCCAGCGATTGGGACGCCGGGCGCACGCCATGAATATTGAACGTATCAAAGGTGGGCTTGTAGCCGATGATGCCGCAATAGGCGGCCGGGCGATGCACCGATCCCGCCGTCTGGGTACCGAATGCCGCCGGCACCATCATATCGGCAACCGCCGCCGCCGAGCCGCTGGACGAGCCCCCCGGCGTGTGATCTGGATTGTGCGGATTACGCGTCGGTGGCGGCGCCATGCCGGCGAACTCGACGGTCACCGTCTTGCCGAGGATCACCGCCCCCGCCGCCCGCATCAAGGCGACGCAAGCCGCATCATTGCGGGTCTGGTTGCCGTCATAGATAGGCGAGCCCATCTGGGTCGGCATATCGCAGGTCTCGATGATGTCCTTGATGCCGATGGGCACACCGTGCAGCGGCCCGAGCCGTTCCCCCGCCTTATCACAGGCCCGCGCCTGGGCCAGGGCCAGCTCCGGGTCAATAAAGGCCCAGGCCCTGATCACCGGGTCGCGCGCCTCTATGCGGTCGAGGCAGTTGCGCACCAGCCGTTCCGAGGACAGATCGCCGGACGCGATGGCGGCGGCGGCGGCCGTAAGGGTAAGGTCATTGCTCATGGTCTTTGTCCCGATAATCCGTCACCGGGACTCGACATCAATTAACGGAGCAATGCAACCGGGCGGGCGGAATAGGAAATGGCGGCCCTCTTATGAGAAAGACCGCCATTATGAGCATTGTCTGAAAGTTCGGGTTATTCCAGCCGGTTGACGCCGTCGAAGGCGGCGGTCTTGTAGCATTCGGCCAGGGTCGGATAGTTGAACACCGTGTCGACGAAATAATCCACCGAGCCGTCATGGGCCATTACAGCCTGGCCGATGTGGATGAGTTCGGTTGCGCCCTCGCCGATAATGGAAACCCCCAGTAACTTGCGGGTTTCCATATGAAACAGCATTTTCAGCATGCCGGTGGAATCGCCGATGATCTGGCCCCGGGCGATTTCCCGGTAATAGGCCTTGCCGACCTCATAGGGAACGCCGTCGGCGGTCAATTGCTCCTCGTTCTTGCCGACGATGGAGATCTCCGGAATGGTATAGATTCCATAGGGAAACAATTCGGCCACACTATGCGCGTCCTGCTTGAAGGCGTCGCAGGTCGCAAGGCGGCCCTGCTCCATCGAGGTGGAGGCAAGGCTGGGGAATCCAATTACATCACCGACCGCATAGATATGCGGCACCTGGGTCTGATAATCGTCGTTGACGGAAATCCGGCCCCTGTCGTCGGACGACAGGCCAGCGGCGGACAGGTTCAGGTCCGATGTCGCGCCGGTGCGGCCGATACTGTAAAGCGCCTTCTGGGTAATCACCTGTTTGCCGCTCTCCAGCACGATACGGACCCGCTTTCCTTTTGCCCCATTGGTGGTCTCCAGCGACTTGACCTCTTCACCGAGACGAAAGGTCACCCGGTTCTGGCGCATCTGATAGATCAGCGTATCCATGATCTCCGCATCAACGAAATCGAGCATCTGAGACCGCTTATCGATCACGGTCACGCGAACGCCAAGGGTCGCGAAGATCGTGGCGTATTCGAGTCCGATCACCCCGGCGCCAATCACCGACAGGGATTTGGGCAAATCCTGAAGGTCGAGAATGTCGTCGCTGGTGAAAATGGTCTGTCCGTCGAACGGCACGGAGGGATCTTTCGTGGTTTCCGTTCCCACCGCGACAACAATACGGTCGGCGGAGACATCCCGTTGCCCGCGACCGTCGAGATAGGTCAGGCGCACCGTGTGCTTGTCGACAAACGCTGCCTTGGCCGCAAGCACGTTGACTCCGTTCCGGGCCAGCTGGTGATTGGTGACATCGATTTCATTGCGAACAACGTGATCGGTGCGGAACAGCAGATCCTGCATGGTGATGTTCTGCTTCACGCTGTAGGACGCGCCGTAGATATTTCGTTCCCGGTAGCCGGACAAATGGCTGACCGCTTCGCGCAACGTCTTGGACGGGATCGTGCCGGTGTTCACGCAGACGCCACCGACCACGGCGCGGCGCTCGATGATCGCCGTCGCCTTGCCGAGCTTGGTCGCCTGGATCGCCGCCCGCTGTCCGGCGGGACCGGAACCCATGACCAGCATATCGAAATCATAGGCGCTGCTCGATGACGGTGCCATATCGGGCGCGGCGCCCGGTGCATTTGTCTTGCCCGGCGCGGACGCCTTGGATTTATCGAGCGCTTCGGTAGACGTGCTTTTCGACGTCTTATCGAGATCGGGATAGGTCTCAGACCCCATTATTCTCAGCCCATTGGCAGTTGCGTAACAGTACTCGGCGTTAACCTGCTCGATTCTTGGTTAATATTTTATTGAGATTGGCAGATGGGCCTAACCGATCCATAACCCGCCTTGTACATCGGGGACGCTTTTGCGAAAGTCCGGCGATATCGTTTTAGCCACCTCGTGGCATCGCGCCGGCCCTCTCCCCCTCCCGGCCACCCATCGCCAGTATCCTGCGGG
>JABJKO010000152.1 GCA_018660305.1 Rhodospirillaceae bacterium | reverse complement strand
TGTCCCTGATCACCGATAATGGCGCGCTGACTGAATTCTGCGCCCGCCTTTCCAAAAACGAATTCATTACCGTCGATACGGAATTCCTGCGCGACCGGACCTATTGGCCCAAATTGTGTCTGGTACAGCTCGGCGGATCCGACGAGGCGGCGGCAATCGATACGCTGGCGGAGGGTCTTGATCTCACCCCTCTCCTCGATTTGATGCGCAACCGCGATGTCCTCAAGGTCTTCCATGCCGGGCGCCAGGACTTTGAGATATTTTTCCGCCTCATGGGAGAGCTGCCAGCCCCGGTATTCGATACCCAGGTCTCGGCGATGGTGTGTGGTTTCGGCGATTCCGTCGGCTATGAAACCCTGGTCACCCAGCTCGCCCGCAAACGGATAGACAAGACCATGAGGTTCACCGATTGGGGCCGCCGGCCGCTGTCGGAAAAGCAGCTGACCTATGCTTTGGGCGACGTGACCCATTTGCGGGTGGTTTATGAAAAGCTGCGCGACAAGCTGGAAAATAACGGACGCACTGCGTGGGTGAGCGAAGAAATGGCGACCCTGACCGATCCCGGCATATACCAGGTCGATCCCCGCGAGATCTGGAAACGGCTGAAAGTTCGCACCACCAAACCACGATTTCTCGCCATCCTGCGCGAAGTTGCCGCCTGGCGCGAAGAAGAGGCCCAGCGCCGCGACGTACCGCGCAATCGTGTCCTGCGCGATGACAGTTTGTCGGAACTGGCCGCCCATGCGCCGGCCTCGAAGGAAGATCTCAAATCTCTGCGCGGCCTTCATGGCGGTCAGTCCGGTGGCGCATCGGGAGAAGCGATTCTCGCCGCCATCGCCCGTGGCGTGGCGGTGCCAAAGGCGGACTGCCCGGAACCAAGGAAACAGCGAGCACAGGGGGCCAAGACCGGCCCGTCCGTGGAGCTTCTCAAGGTGCTTCTGAAATTCAAATGCGAGAGCCATGGCGTCGCACAAAAACTGATTGCCAACTCGGAAGATATCGAATCAATAGCCGCCGATGACGGCGCGGATGTGCCCGCGCTTCATGGGTGGCGACGGGAAATATTCGGTGAAGACGCCCTCGCTCTCAAACAGGGCCGCCTCGCGCTCACCACAATGGGGTCTAAGGTCCAGGTGGTTCCGCTGCCGGGTTGATTTCTCCAGAATCCAGAGCTCTAAGCTATCGCCCGCTTGGCCTCCGGCAAACCTTCCATTGGTAACCAAGCCCCCTCACAAAATTCGAAGAATTCAGTCCCCACCTGATCCGGTCGCAGTGCATCTTTCGTCACCTTGTAGCTGAGCGCGACCAATGCATATGTCAACTCACCCGTGCTATTGCTGAAGGGCACGGCGATAGACCTGAAATAGACCGCATTGGCGCCACGCCACGGTCGAATTCCGCTATAGATGATTGCTGTCTGCCGGTCGTAAAGCTCTGACAATGCAGGTGCCGAAAGAGACAACAGAGACTGGGGCGGCACGGCGCTCAGTCGCTCGCCTGTGGCAAGATCCGGCGTATCCTTCCGAAAATTACTGCCGATAAACTCGAACTCCAGCGCCTCATCCGGCGAATTCTCACCGGCCACGAGGGAGCGAACCAGAACACAGTTCTCCCAATCAACCGAAAACGTCTTGGGGTGTAGAAAATCGATGGATGGAAACGAATGATGACGCTTAAGAGCAACCCATTCGCTGGTCACCCGGTAAGTCATACGCCGCTCTGCTGTGTCCATGGGATCTGTTCACTGTCAGCGGCGGCGAGCCGGCGTTAAGCCGACAACAGGCTCGCCGGCGGCGGCGGAAGCGTCTGGGACGGCCGTTCCGGCTTGTCGGTCAGCGGCAAGAGCGCATCGAGACGAATGTAGGTGAGCAGATCGCCTTTTTCATTGCGATAGTGGCTCATTTCAGAAAGCAGGATACGCGACTTGAATTCAGGCCGGCTCAGCACGCGAGGGGTATCGACCCTGGGTAAAGTCTCTTCTGATACCACCTCGTCTGTGTGCCGGTCTGTCCGTTCAGGGTCCCCCTTTAAGCTGAGTTCTTCTTCCAGATCTTCGAACAGCGCTTTCGGGTCTTGCAGGGTCTGCAGCGCCGTCGCCAGATTACCGGACGGCACATCGTCGGAATCACTGATATCGAGAAGCCGTGGTTCGGGAGCGCCAGGGCCGCCGGAATACTGGCTTTCAATGGAAACCTTGTCGGTCTCCACACCGATAACGCCGTTAGAATGATTGACCGTAATTTCGACCGACCGGGCCATGATGCTGAAGGTCGGCAACGCACCCCCTACGGCGCCGGACGCCGACGTCTGGGTAACGGTCGCCGTCATCAGCTTGACCGAAAACCCGACACCCCAGAGCATGGCATCCTTGGTCTGCTTCATCACCGCTTTCGTCAACTCGCCGGCCATGCCGCCGCCGAAGCCGAGAACGTCGAACGAGTCACGAACACCGTGGCCAAAATCTTTCAGCGCGTCGTGGATCATTTTTTTCGCCGCGTGGAAATAATCGATCTGGTCGGATTTATTACTCTGATCGACGGCCTGACGGGTAAGGCCGGAGGCTACAGCCTTCGCAGCCAGTGCCGTGGAAACGACGGGCCGGTCTGTGTCTTGTTCTGTCTGTAGCTGGGTCGCCCTATCGGCGTTGGCCGCCGTCGCGGTGGGATTCAAGATCGAGGAAACTAGATTACTGATCATAGGGTGTTCCTTAAAAGGCGCTTCCCCCCCGGACTACACTACGCTTACTGGAACCGAGTATTTGCGAAAACATTTGCTAAAATTCTAACCAAATTGGTTAAAATTTTTCGCCAAAAATTCCTGCAAATTTGTCCGAAATCCGGTATTTCGACCCGGCTTTCCAACCCCAGTTTCTGAATTAGTTATGTATTTACAATGACTTGTCAGATTACCCAAGGGCGGGCGCCGCCACGGGAAATTAGGGTAAATCCGTTCCCTCTTCGCTCAAAACATTCCGCGCCAACGGGATGGTGATAGTGCGTTGCTGTGACAGGGCCGCCCCATCCAGCCGTTCCACCAGCGCCCGCACATGGGCAAAGCTACGTTCCATGCGGGGCAGGAGAAAGGCGATCACATCGGGGCCAACCCGAAGCTGGCGATCGGCAAACATCTTCACAAGCAGTGCCTCAAGCAGGGCATCGTCCGGTGCGCCTATTTCCGCGACCGGTATGGTCCGCAGGCGCGACGCCAGGTCGGGAAGCTTTACCGGCCAGCGGGCCGGTGGGATCGCCGATGTCAGAAGCAGGGTTCTGCCACGCTCGGAAACCATATTGTAAAGATGAAGCAACGCTTCTTCGTCAACCGGACATTTCATGTCTTCCATGACCAAATGTCCTGCCGGCAACTCACCGCTCTCGATCACTTTTGGAATCGCGTGAGGGTCTATGCCATGCGCCTCTGAACGGCTTTGCCATACGGCGGCCAGATGGGATTTTCCCGACCCGCCCGGACCACAGAGTGCGAGAACCGGTCCGGGCCAGTCCGGCCAATTATCTATCCATTCGACCGCCGCCGCGTTGCAGGGCGCGACCAGAAAATCGTCCCGCCCGAGAGCCGGCCGGTGGGGCAGATCCAGCACGAGCTGGCGACGGCCGCTGCTCATGGCGAGGAGCCCGAATCCGGACCGCTATCAGGGCCCCCGGGCTCGGGCGCGTCGTCATTACCGAGGAAGGCATCGCTGCTGCGGTATCGCTGAATGGCAAAACGTCCCAGAACGCCGATCACCGCCGCCGCCGGTACCGCCAGGAGAATGCCAGTGAACCCGAACAAAGTGCCCCCCGCCAGCAAGGCAAAGATGATCCAGACCGGATGCAGGCCGACCTTATCGCCGACAAGCTTGGGCGTAATGAAATTACCCTCCAGGAACTGGCCGACCACAAAGACGCCCGCGACCATCGCCATGGGCTCCCAACTGCTGAACTGCGCCAGCGCAACGCCAAGCCCGACGGCGAACCCGATCAGCATGCCGAAATAGGGAACGAAGGAAATAAGTCCGGTCGCGAACCCGATTATCAGCCCAAAATCGAGTCCGATAAGGGTCAACCCAATGGCGTAGAACACGCCAAGCAGGAGACAGACGGAAAACTGGCCACGCAGAAAGGCAGATAGTACAGCATCGATCTCTTTAACCTGCGCGCGGATAATTGGCGCCTGGGGCCGGGGCAGCCAATCGTCCACCGTCGTCGTAATCTGATCCCAGTCGCGCAACAGGTAGAACTGAACAATCGGTGTAATAACGAGAAGCGACAGCAGATTGACCAGCGCCACCCCCCCGCCCCACAGCTTGCCCAGAAGGCCGCCAAGCCATGCCAGAGCATTGGGGCCGGCAATGCCGCTGATCTTGCCCTTGAGCGCCGCCATCTGCTCGGGAGACAGCTCTGCCTGGACAAGGGCAAGCAACCCAACCGCCTGATCGCGCAAATTGTCGATATAGCCAGGCAATCTATGGGCCAGATCGACGAGCTGTGTCTGCAACAGGGGAACCACAAGCAAAAAGGCGACAGTGACGCCGGCAGCCGCCAATAGGGTAATCAGGCCGGCCGCGACCCAACGCGGGAAACCATGGCGCTCCAGCCAGTCGGCCAGCGGGTCCAGCAGATAGGCAAGAATAATGCCGGCAACAAAGGGCAGCAGGATATCGGAGAGCAGATAAAGCCCGCCCAAAAACAGAACGAAACCGATAAACCAGAATCGGGCTCGGGAACTGCCGTTCACGACAAATCCTTCTCAATGGGTTCGATGTTGCGGCCCCAGCTAATCATATAGGTGGCGCCGGACGCTATGGTCGTCACAGCCACCAGATAAATCAATCCGGTGTTAAACCCGGCGCTGATGGTCCAGCCGATACCCAGTTCGGCAAGAACCAGGGCGATCAGGGTAATCTGGGTCGCCGTGTTAATTTTGCTGATCAGGAGAGGCCGCATACGAACGCCGTCATTGGAAATATGGAGCAGGACCACACCACCCACGATGATAAGATCGCGAAACACCACCATGATCACCAGCCAGCTGGGCAAATGACCGGCCTGCCCGAGCGTTATGTAGACCCCGACAAGCAGCACTTTATCGGCGATGGGATCGAGATAGCTGCCCAGCACGGATGTCTGATCCAGTCTTTTTGCGAGATAACCATCCACCGCATCGGAGACGCCGGCGGCGACAAACAACCAGAATGCCCCCGCCATGTAACCATGGAGAATCAGGTAGATCGCGACCGGTACCGATAAAAGCCGGCACAGGGAGATGATATTGGGGAGACTCACGGTTTAGCGGCCGATCCAGTTGTCGTTGGTTTAGAGCCCTGCGCCATTCTGAGTTGCCAGTAAACCGATCCTTGGCTCAATTCCATATCGCGTTG
>JABJKO010000205.1 GCA_018660305.1 Rhodospirillaceae bacterium | reverse complement strand
GTCGGCACCTACCGCAACCAGGTTTATGATGCCAAGACCATTGGCTGCCAGATCACCGAGGGCAAGCACGGCCGCATCCATCGCGACAAGTATTTCGAGCGTGGCGAGGAATGCAAATTCGTCATTCTGGTGGGCGAAGACCCGCTGCTTTACATGCTGTCCTCCAGCCCGCTGCCGGAAGGGGTCTGCGAGCTCGATTTCGCCGGCGGTCTGCGCGGTGAAGCCATCGAATGCATCAAGGGACCCTATACCGGATTCCCGATCCCGGCCGATGCGGAAATCGCCATCGAGGGCGTCGCCCGTCCCGGCAAGGTCAAGGAGGAAGGTCCGTTCGGCGAATGGATGGGCTATTACTCCGACGATTCCGTGCCGCGGGCCTATGTGGAAATCAAGACCATCCTGCACCGGAACGAGCCCATCATCTGCTGCGCGCCACAGCACAAGCCAGTGGATGAAACCGGGCTTCTCAAAGGCATCGCCGGCAGTGCCGAGATCTGGCGCTCGCTGGAGGCATGCGGGTTGCCCGATATCAAGGGTGTCTGGAACCATGAAGGCGGTCCGGCCACGCGCTTTACCGCCATCCAGATCAAGCAACGCTATCCCGGCCACGCCCGGAACGTACTTCACGTCGCGGCGAACTGTCAGGGCGGCGCCTATGCCGGCAAGTGGACCGTGGTGGTCGACGACGATATCGATGCGGGCGATCTCGATCAGGTGCTCTGGGCCATGAGCACCCGCTTCGACCCGATGAGGGATATCGATACCATTCAGAAAGCCTGGGCATCGAAGCGCGACCCGCTCGTGGAGCCAGGAAATTTCAACAGCCGGATCCTGATCGATGCCTGTATCCCCTACGACCATTACCTGAAAGGGACTTTCCCGCCGGTGGTCGATGTGAGCGACGATCTGCGGAGCAAGATTAAAGAAAAATTCAGCCACCTGCCGTTCCCCACGGACTAAAGGACGGCACGCGAGGCGGATTACCGGGCGGCGGGGAAAACCCGCCGTTCCTGTGACTGAGAAGGTGAGAAAGAGGATATGGACGTGCACGATCTAGGTTTTGAACACCTACACATGACACCCGAGCAGGAGAAGGAACTCGCCGATACCATCTGGGCTCAGGACAATGTGGAATTAACGACGGTGGGTGTGGATGTCGGTTCCTCCACCTCGCATCTCATGTTCTCGAAAGTCCATCTGCAGCGCTTGTCGGAAGGGCTCTCCAGCCGGTTCGTTGTGGTCAATCGCCAGGTTCTGTGGCGCTCGCCCATTCTCCTGACGCCCTATCGGCCGGATTACACCATCGACGCAGATGAGTTGAAGGAATTTTTCGGTAGTGCCTTTAAGGAAGCGGAACTGACGCCGCAGGATATCGACACCGGCGCGGTAATCCTCACTGGCGAGGCGCTCAAGCGCAACAACGCGCGGGCCATCGCCGATCTGTTCGCCGAAGAAAGTGGCAAGTTTGTCTGCGCGTCGGCGGGCCACAATCTCGAAGCGCTGATGGCGGCCAACGGGTCCGGCGCCGTGGCGCTATCCCGCCAGGATCACCAGACCATCCTCAATATCGATTTCGGCGGGGGCACGGTGAAGCTTGGGCTGTGCCATGGCGGCAAGCTGCTGGCGACATCGGCCTTTGCGGTTGGCGGACGGCTGATCGCGTTCGACGACGATGGCAAGATGGTGCGCATCGAAGGACCGGCCGAACAGGTCGCCGAAGATGTCGGGGTTACCCTCAAGCTGGGTGAAACCCTGGCGGACGAAGACCGCAAGAAGATCGTCAATCGCATGGTGGAAGTCCTCGTCTCGTACGCCAACCGGGAGCCCGACGACGATCTCTGCAAGGCGCTCTCGCTGACCGAGCATCTGCCAACCACACCCGCCATCGACGGCATTACATTTTCCGGCGGCGTATCGGAATTCATTTATGGCCGCGAAGAAGAAGACCGCGGCGATCTCGGGAAATCGCTGGCCCATGAAATCCGCCACGCGCTGAGCCACAAACGCATTGCCGAAAAAGTCTATGACCCGGGTCACGGCATCCGGGCGACCGTGGTGGGCGCGTCGCAGTTCACCGTCCAGGTCAGTGGCAACACCATCTATATTTCCGATCTGGAGGGATTACCGGTCCGTAATGTTCCGGTTGCGACCCTGGATCTGGATCTTACCGGCGACTTCACCGCCGCGGACGTTACCCAGGCCATCGCCGATGCCCATAAGCGCCTGGACATGGAAGAAGGCGAAAACCGGGTTGCCATCGCCTTCCGCTGGGGCGGCGACCCGCTCCATGCGCGGCTCTATGCGCTGGCCGAAGGGATTTGCAACGGGCTGCCAAAGACCGTCGCCGACAACGACCTTCCCCTCGTGGTCATGATGGATGGCGATGCGGGCCGAACGCTGGGCAATATCCTGGTCCGCGAGCTCAACGTCACAGGCGAGGTCATCTCGGTGGACAATGTCCAGCTGCGCGATTTCGATTTCGTCGATATCGGCGAATTGATGCCGGAGACCCGCGTGGTGCCGCTGATCATTAAATCGCTGCTCTTCACCTCCCCCGGCCAGGAGTAAATATGTCCGCGCTGTACATTCTTCTCGCCGGATTTCTGCTGGGACTGCGCCACGCGCTTGACGCCGATCATCTGGCGGCCGTCGCCTCGCTGGTGACCCGCAGCCGCTCGATGGGTGAAACCGTGCGAACCGGTATCGCCTGGGGCATCGGGCACACGGTGACGCTGTTTCTGGTCAGCGGCGTGGTCATCGCCATGGGCGTGTCGTTCCCCGACAGAATCGTGGGGCTTCTGGAATTTCTGGTGGGCGTCATGCTGGTTTTGCTCGGCGGCGACGTTCTACGCCGCCTGATCCGCGAGCGGATGCACGTTCATGGCCATAAACACGCGGCGGAAAAATACCATATCCATTTCCACAGCCATGAGGGCGAGACCGATCATTCGGAATCCCATCACGAGCACCAACATACCAATGGCCTGCCGCGGCGCGCCCTTGCTGTCGGCCTGATGCACGGGCTGGCCGGGTCTGCCGCGCTGCTGCTGATCGCGGTGATCGATCAGGGAAGCACTATGGGCGCACTTGGCTACGTGCTGCTGTTCGGACTGGGTTCCATGATCGGCATGGCGCTCCTGTCCTGTGTCATCGCCCTGCCGCTCATGTCCGCGGCAAGAGCGGGAACGGTCAGTTTCAAGGGACTCAACGCCGTGATAGGTACCGGCACAACCGCCCTTGGCGGCTTTCTCATGTATGAAACCGCACCGGGCGTTATCTCGCTTCTATCGCTCGCCTAAGCACTAAGGCCAGGAGGTCATCATGGCGGAATTCAAACTCATGCATCTGGCCGATATGCCCACCAACCCCATGAAGGGCGGGCGCGGCGAACAGGTCCGGCTGATCAATGCCGATTGTGGCGCGGAAAAGGTCGATGTCCATCTCAACCGGCTCGACCCCAAGGAGCCGGGCGGCCGTTATCACCATCATAGCGAGGCCGATAACGTCTATATCGTCAAATCCGGTGAAGGCGAACTGGTGGTCGAAGGCACCACCTATACCCTCCGCGAAGACGACATCATCTACATCCCCGCCGGCCAGAAACACTCGCTCACCAACAAGAGCGACAAGCCCTTCGAGATTTTCGAAATCTACGCCCCCGCCGGCAAGCAGTTCGACTTCGTGGAAGACGACTGATCCCGCAGAACCCACCAATTTCCATTAACCTTAACCAGCGTTAATCCCGTTAGTTAGGGGTAATTTCACAGGGAATTGGAAGACTGCCCCCTTCGGATTATGCCGGCATGTCCGGCCTACGGAGGGCGATCATCATGGCACTCAACGGCAAAAATCTCTGGGTGGCGTTAGTTTTCATATTCGGGCTCAGCACGCCCACCCTCGCCGACGTTGCGAAAGTCAATGTCGACGGCTCCGGCGTCGCCATTAATGGATACGATCCGGTGGCCTATTTCGAAATGGCGAAACCCGTCAAAGGGTCGAAATCCTTTAAGGCGACCCATGATGGTGCGACCTACCAGTTCGCGTCGAAACGCCATCTCGGTCTCTTCAAGGCGAACCCGGAAAAATATGCTCCCGAATACGGTGGTTATTGCGCTTTCGGCATGAGGTATGGGCAGACGTCGAAGGTGGACCCGAACGCCTGGACAATTGTCGATGGCAAGCTCTACCTGCAATACAGTCAGGGAACTCAAGCGGTCTGGCGAACAAAGCCGCAAGAGTACATCACCATCGCCAATCAGCTCTGGAAGAAGCTGGCCAAGACAAACTGATCGGGTCCAACGCCCTTATTGCGGCGGGCTGACGGGCAGGGTCACCATTGCCGTCGTGCCTTTGCCGGCGGCGCTTTCGAGCACGAACGTCCCTCCCAGCCGCTGGGCCATTTGCCGCACATAGGCCAGACCCAGACCCGCCCCTTCGCTGTGATGCGTCCAGTCTGTCGACAGCTGCGCAAAGGGTTGTTGCAGATCGGCCAGCCTGTCTTCCGGGATCCCGCAGCCCGTATCCGTGATTCCGACACGGAAACCATCATCGCCAAGGTCGGCATGAATTCGAATGTGACCGTCCGGCGGCGTGAAGCGAATGGCATTGGTGATTAAATGAAATATCATGCGCCCGAGCCGAACCGGATCGATTCGAATTTCGGGCAATGAGCCCGGAACGTCGTTCTGGACAGCGGCGATATCACCACCGGCTTTATGGACACATCGCTCGATTATCTGTTCCGCCAGGTCTCGCAGCAGCACAGGTTCATCAGCCGGCTCAAGCCTGCCGGCCTGCGCATGGGTGATGTCCAGAATATCGTTGATCATGTCCAGCAGGGCGTTACCACTGTCATTTATGTGACCGAGATAAGTGCTGTACTCACCATCGGGGTCGTCGCCCATTTTGTGTTTGATCAGATCGGAAAACCCGATGATCGCGTTGAGCGGCGTGCGCAGCTCATGGCCGATAATCGCCAGAAAAGCTGTCTTTGCCTGATCGGCGGACTCCGCGGAATCGAGAGCGGCGCGCAAGCTGTTCTGGTAGTATTGCTGGCGGCTCTGCATCTGGTTAAACGCCGAGATCAACTGCCCGAACTCGTCATTACGGCGCCAGTTGACCGGCCTGGGATCATCATCGACTTCCCAGCCCTCGATGGCCGACAACAATGCACGCATGGGCCGCATGACGGTCATGCGCAACGACAGGAAACTGCTCACAACGATCGCAATCAGGATCAGCATTGCCAGCGCGATATCAGTCCACAGTCTCGATCTCAGCTCTTCGTCGATGCGCCGGTGGGTGATACCGACGGTGACCCGGCCGATCTGGGTCGGCTCGCCATTCATCACATGCATGATGGTGCGGTGAAACACCCTATGGGCGGGGATGCTGGCCATGGGCTCGCCATGCTCCGCCAGCTTTGCACCATTGGCCAGCGTAATGGCGACCGACACCACATCCGGATCGCCAAGAACAGGCACGAGCAGAAGAAGAAGTTCGTCGGTGTCCTGCCGGGCCGTCGCGTCGGCGAGCAGAATGCTGCCGCCATCGATCATGCGGTAGATTTTTTCGTCGATCTGGCGGGATGCGCTCCGGTAATTGCTGTTTTCGAGATAGGCGAAAGAAACCAGAAGGATGGCCAGGACCGACGACAGCGTTATGGCGAGAAAATTCCGTTGAAGGGAACGCCGGGGGGACTTCCCCTTAACGGCCGGCTCCGTTGCGGAAACCGTCGCCAGATCAGCCTCGGGCCTCGCCGCAATCTGCATTAGTTCGTCGATCTCGCATTTTCCACGGATTTGCGACAGCGCGCACACGCTCGCAAATTTGGCTGAAACCAGCAGGAAACAACCCCGACCGGATAGTCTTGAAAGAGGGTTAACAAACCATGTTAGTTTTTTGTGTAAATCTTGTTGGGTTTACACTTATACAGCTATAGAGAAATTTCGGAGGGATCGGATGGCCCGCTGCCGTGGGAACCCTGTTTCAATTGTCACGACCCTATGCCCCGCGACGGCAGTACCGATCAGAACCCGGCAAACGGCGGCGACCCAAAAAGGATACGCCGCCGTTTTCGAAGGAAACCGGTCCTTGCCGCGTGGGCGTCACACCGCGCGCTTGCGTCGTGCAAAGCCGAGACCCGCGAGGCCGAGGCCGAACAGGGCCAGCGTGCCGGGTTCCGGAATATGCCTGGTGGCGATATCGAACGAATACAGTTCACCGTCCCGCATGGTATCGAAGGTGGCCGTTATCGAGTGATCGGTAAATCCGAGGACGGGATAGTTTGGACCGCCGTCAAGGGCAGTGCAATCCGATGGCTGAGCCGAGATGCAGCTGTAGCCGGAGGGCGTCACGCCGGTGATGATACCCGGAACGCCGTTCCAGAACAGGTCGGTTAGTGAAATTTCAAACAACCCATTAACGAGATTTCGAAGATTCGAGGCGGAATTGGTGAATTGCTCGCTGAATCCAACCGTAAAGCTGCTGGCGTCCACGTCCACCGTAATGTCCCAATCCCCACCAAAGCTGTCTGTCCCGCTACTCGTGAACTCGGGTCCGGCGCCGACAACCTGTGGAGAGGCAAATTGTGTTAGCGGAAGAGATCCGCTCAGTGCCGTTATGGAGCCGCCGATGCTGACGCCGAGCAGCGTCGCATTCGCCGAATTCGAAAAGGCGGCCATACTGCAAAGAACCGCACCCGCCGCTAGGGTTCGTAGGTATTTTCCATAGTAATCGATCATGGATCGATTCCTTTCATTTCGCGTTGTCGGTCAATCCGACATCGTCGAATTCAATCATGCAAGATTCATGCCAAGCGGGTTAACGCGGGCTCTCAGGCCGATGACGATGGTTAAGGGGATGGGGCCAAAATCGAAATTGTAAAATCTACCGACACCTAAATATTAACGAGTGACAGCAGAACCGACTCGAAAGACCGGTCTTTCGATTACTCCAGATCCGGCGGCTCGATGCCGTCCGGCCAGTCCTCAACCTCATGAAAATCGCGGCCGGCCGGGGCGTAAACCTCGACGATCCGGCAGCGGACGTCCGATCGTGCATTGGTCGCCGTGTGCACCACGCCGGGCGGAATGAAACCCGCCTCACCCACATCGAGAACATAGCGGTTGCCGCCTTCGATGCAGACCTCGAGCTGGCCGTCGAGCACGATGTAAACATTCTCCGCCCTGGCGTGATAATGGATTTCCCCCCGGCTGGCGCCGGGTTCGATATCATTGACATGAACGTCCACATTGCTGGAACCGACATCCGGGTCCACCAGCCGATGGACGATGCCGCGGCCCATGGCGAGGGACCGGGTCGGCGCCTCGTCGATCTTCACCTTGTGGAATTTTGCCGCATCAGCCATCGTTTTCGCCCTCCTCTGTTTGACGGAAAGTCTAGCGCAGCACGGGCCTTCCTTACACCCCGCCTGCCGTTGACAGGTGCGTCGCCATCGAACAGGTTTGAGAGAACCAAAAATCGTTTCAGGGAGGACAAAAATGGGTTTCGAAGTCGTCGAGGTACCGGATCTGCCGACACCGGGACAATTCACCCATGTGGCCAAGAAGGGCAAGTTCGTCTTTATCTCCGGCCAGACCGCCAACCCGGAAGCCGAAGCCGGCAATCTGGAACCGGGCCCGCAGGCTGAACGGGTGTTCGGCTATCTGAAAAGCGCCATGGAAGCCGCCGGCGGCGATATGTCGGATATTGTGAAGATCACCATCTTCCTGACCGATCTGTCGCAATTCCCGTCGATCCTCGAATGGCGGCCGAAATTTTTCGACCAGCCCTACCCGGCGGCCACCTGCGTGGTGGTGGATTCCATGGTAAAGCGTGAGCTAATCATGGAGATCGAAGCCATAGCCATTCTGGATTGACGCGCAACGCGCGTCACCCCGGACCTGATCCGGGGTCCAGGGATGAAAAACTGAGTGAAATGGAGAACAAAAAATGGCCGACAATGAAGGGGTACTGTTCGTCCCCTATGCCGACACTGTCGATCTGCTGAGCGCCAGGGAAGCACTGCAGATCGCCGAGGACGTCTATCGCATGCAGGGCGAAGGGTCCGTCATGGCGTCGACCCCGCCGAGCTTCAAGCTCGATGTGGGCGAGCCGTTTCACAATCACTGGCATGTCAAATGCGCGCTGCTGAAGGAGACGCCCATCACCGGCGTGCGGCTTTATAATTATTTCGACGACGGCGACCGCAACACGGTGGGGCAGCTCGAATGCGGCCGCTATATCATTCTCGCCGATCCCAATACGGGCACCAACAAGGCCATTGTTGAGGAACACTGGACCTACGCCATCCGCAGCGCCGCCGCCACCACCCTGCCCCTGAAATGGCTGGGGCCGAAGAATCCCAAGGTGGTGGGGCTGGTGGGCGTCGGCACCATGGCGACCAACGCGCTGCGCTGTCTTGTGGAGCTTTATGACGGGATCGAGGAAATCCGCTGCACTTCACGGCGCCCGGAAACCCGTGAGGCCTTCGCCGCCAAATGGTCCGAGAAGCTGGGTATTTCCGTCGTTCCCAAGGACAGTATCGAAGAAGCCGTCAGGGACGCCGATATCGGTATCGGCGGGACCACCAGCGACGAGATCATGTGCCGCGAGGCGTGGCTCAAGCCCGGCGCCACCTATGTCTCCTTTACCCGCCGCGAGTTCGAGCCCGAGGGCTGGGCGAGGCTGGACAAGGTTGTGGTCGATAGCTGGGAAATGAACATGCTGATGAAGCATTTCCGGCATTCGGCGGACGCCGGGATCTTTACCCGCGACAATCTCCATGGCGAGATCCACGAGCTGGTCCGCGGCAAGGTGCCGGGCCGCGAAAGCGACACCGAGCGCAATCTGATTCACACCACCGGACTGGTGGCGCACGATATCGCCATGTGTCATTACGTCTACGAAAAGGCGCTGGAAAAAGGCATCGGCATCCGCCTCCCCTTCACCGGCACCGGCAACCCGGGACCGATTGACTGACATGCGGGGGAAAACATCCCCGCGTGTCATCCTCGGACTCGATCCGAGGATCTCCCGCCCACAGAGACTCACCTGAATAAAGATCCTCGGCCATGGGCGTGAAGCGCACTTGGGTCCGAGGATGACGAGAATAGAAGGAAAAAAATGTCCAAAAACATCCCCCTCACCCTGGCTGTCGGCGAATATGAGATCACCCGTCCCCTGATGGATGGCACGGTACAGCCGGACGGTATCGACCTCACGGTGCTGACCGATATGGATTCCACCACGCGGCACTGGCGGTTTTACAACAACCAGGATTTCGACATGGCCGAGGCGTCCTGTTCCACCTATCTGGTGGCCAAGGATCAGGGCATGCCGTTCGACGCCATTCCGGTGTTCCTGCACCGGCGGTTCCGCCATGGCTTCGTCTTTATCAACACCAATGCCGGGATCAGAGAGCCCAAGGATCTGATCGGCAAGAAGGTGGGGATCAAGCACTGGCAGGTCACCGCCATCCTGTGGATGAAGGGTATCCTGGAGCACGAATACGGTGTGCCGCACCGCTCCATCGACTGGTATCAGGAACTCGATCAGGACATCGCCGTCGACATGCCCGACGATATCAAACTCACCACCCTGCCCGATGACAAGTCGGTGGAGCAGATGGTCGCCGACGGCGAATTGGATGCCTGTATCCATTCCTCCATTATCAAGCCGTTCATCAACGGCGATCCCCGTGTCGCCCGCCTGTTCCCCGATTACAAGACCGAAGAAATGAATTTCTACAAGAAGACCGGCATGTTCCCCATTATGCATATCACCGGCATCAAGAAGAGCATTGTCGAGGAGTACCCCTGGGTGCCCATCAACATGTACCACGCCCTCAACCAGGCCAAGGCCATCGCCATGAAGAAGCTGGTCAACCCGCGCATCGTGCCGCTGGCCTGGTACATGGAAGCCTGGGAGGAACAGGAAAAAATCCTCGGCCCCGACCCGTGGGAATACGGTCTCTCGGACCAGAACCGCAAGACCCTGGCCAATATGGCCAAATACAGCCACGAACAGGCACTGATCAAGAACGACCTCAGTGTCGACGATCTGTTCCTCGACGTCAGCCAAGGCCGCAAGCGCGGCGAGGAATTCAGGGTTTAGGGTTAACGAAATTGCGTGGGGGTGCGTCAGTTCACCCCTCGCGGTTTCATAAAATTTTAGACTCGAACGGTTAGGGTGATCCCTACAGCTTAAAAGCTAATGCCGGTATACGGCGCTAAAGGGAGAACGCTTGTGGGACTGGCCCAAGCCAAGGGAAAATCGCAACTGGGCGACAATTTCTTCGAGGAAATTGGCGGTTATGCCTGCCTCGAACGGGTCCACAATCTTTTGTATGAAAAACTCTATGGCCACCCCTGGCTCAAGGGATTTTTCGTCAGATCGAAACTGGATATCGTCAAAAGCCAGCAGAACGACTTTTGGGCAGCGCTCATGGGCGGACCGAGCCGGTATGGTGGGCGGTCTCCACGCGACGCGCACGTCCACATGTTTCTGCCGACGGAAGTCTTTACCATCCGCCATGAACTTCTCGGCGAGGCGCTCGTGGAAGCCGGGGTGCCCGAGGACTTGCGGGAAATTTGGCTCGACATGGATTCCAACTTCGAAAACGCCGTCGTCAATAAATCACCGGACGAATGTCACGGGCGATACCGGTCGGAAGAGGTAATCATCGTGCCGCGACCCGATGGCGGCTGACGGGCTTGCAACTACTCCGCCGCAACAAACGCCATAGTGACCGGACTTGCCGTCCTCGATGTCTGGCGCGTCGGACTTAGCCGGCCGCTCCGCGCATCCATCTGGAAGCGTTTAATGGCGTTGCTCTCCATATTGGCGGCATAGAGAAAGCGGCCGGTTGAGTCCAAACCAAAATACCGTGGATATTTACCGCCTGACGGCTGCCATCCCATGGCCCGGGGAACACCGGTGGTGCGGTTTACCCGGTAGAGGGCGATGCTTTCGTGGCCCCTGTTGGAAACATAGAGGGTGCTCGTCGACGGCATGAAGGCGATTTCCGCCGCCTGGTTGTCGGCCGTGAAATCCCCCGGCAGCGTCGAGACGACATCCACCGGCGAAAGAACGCCCCGCGTCCCATTCCAGTGATAGGTGGTGACCGTGCTGTCCAGCTCGTTCGCCACCCAGGCAATGGGCCGGGTCGGGTGAAAGGCAACATGGCGCGGCCCGGCGCCACTCCTCGCATCCACGAATCCTTTGCCCGCCGGGCTCAACCGGCCGCGCCTTGGATCGAACCGGAAGACGAAAACACGGTCCAGACCCTTGTCCGGCACGACGACAAAACGGCCCGATGGATCGAACATGATGTCATGGGGATGTGAGTTTCCCTGATGATTGATCCGGTGGATTTCCCGGGCGCCCCCCGGCAGCTCGGCAATCTGCACGGCGTCCCCCAACGATCCGTCCGCCGCGATGGGCAGCACGCCGACCCCGCCGCTGCCATAATTGGCCACGATCAGAAACCGTCCGGTGCGATCAATCTTGGCGCTCACCCCGTTGCGCCCACCGGTTTTCGCCTTATTCAGGGATGTCAGACGGCCGGAAGCGCGATCGATACGGTAACTGCAGGCGTGGTCGCCATCGGCATGAAGGCTGTAGAGCACATCTCCCGATTCATTGGTCAGAAGCCAGGACGGATTGACCAACCCGCCAAGGTGCTGAATTCTGCGCCAGGCGCCGGTGTCTCCGTTCATCCGGAAAACAGTGATCCCATCCCCCGTTCCCTGACGGGCGGCGGTCGTAAAACAGCCCACATAGGCGTAGTAGTGCGTCGGCTGGCCGCGTCCACGGGACGGGCTCAATTTTCGGTCCTCATCAGATACACTCCCCTTCCAGAGTCTCTCTTAACCTTCTAGCAAGTCGCATCAGCCATATCCATTGAGACATCCCTTGACCTCGACGCCCCGTGGTGCCACATAGCCGCCATCTCAGTGAACCACAGATCATGACAGCACTCCCCGAACAAGTCGCCCGCCGGCGCACGTTTGCGATTATTTCGCATCCCGATGCGGGCAAGACCACGCTGACCGAAAAGCTGCTGCTTTTTGGCGGCGCTATCCAGCTTGCCGGGGCCGTGAAAGCCCGCGGCCAGCAGCGCCGGGCCCATTCCGACTGGATGAAGGTGGAGCGCGAACGGGGCATCTCGGTCACCGCCTCGGTCATGACCTTCGATTACGCCGAAAAGACCTTCAATCTGCTCGATACGCCGGGCCATGAGGATTTCTCGGAGGATACCTACCGGGTGCTCACGGCGGTGGATTCCGCGGTAATGGTCATCGACGCCGCCCGCGGTATCGAGAACCAGACCCGCAAGCTGTTCGAGGTCTGCCGGCTGCGCAGCGTGCCGATCATCACCTTCGTCAACAAGGTCGACCGCGAAGGGCGCGATCCGTTCGAGCTGCTGGACGAGGTGGCCGACATGCTGGCGCTGGACGTCAGCCCGATGAGCTGGCCCATCGGCATGGGCGGCCAGTTCGAGGGCATCCTGGATTATGCGAC
>JABJKO010000069.1 GCA_018660305.1 Rhodospirillaceae bacterium | reverse complement strand
CACAATCGAAATTTGGCCTCAAACACCCAGAGATACCATCTTGCTGTTTTGCACGAACATAGCCGGTTTCTTTGACAGGTAATCAGGGATACCATTTCGGCAATAAGAAATAATCGATTGAATGACTCGATAGCCGTGACAGCAGGCGCCAGAGCGTGCCGCACGGTCAAAGAATGGGGAGATCATCATGCAGAGACATACGTCATCGTTATCGCGTTGCATCACGCTTTGTGTTGTAGCGATCACTTTCCTGTTGACGGGTGCCACGGCGCATCAGGTAAACGCAAAATCCAGAATTACAATGGGCATCACGGAGACGCTGTCCGGCTATAACCCGCACGCCGACAGTGTCGCGGTCGGTTACGCTCTCTGGTGCCAGGTCTACGGGTGTCTCGGCATCTGGGATTTCAAGAAAGCCGCATATGTGGGGATGCTGGCGGAAAGCTGGAAAATCACGGATCCCCATACATGGGTGTTTACGCTCAAAAAAGGCATCATGCGCCACGATGGCGGGGCCGAACTGACATCGGCCGATGTGGTGCATTCCATCAACCGCATCCGGACCGACCCCCGAAGTGCGCAGACGCAAAACGTCAAAAAGATCAAAAAAGCTGAGGCAGTCGACAAATACACCGTCAAGCTGACAACCCATAAACCGACCGCGCCCTTGCTGAGCTTCGTGTTCGACCGGATCATGATCACCAGCAAGGAACTGTTCGACAAGCACGGCGCGAGGACCGCGGACCGTAAATATCACCATGGTTTCGGGCCCTACAAGCTCAAGAAGCTCAACATCGGCGAACGGGTGGTCATCGAAAAGAACAAGAACTGGCCGGGCATCAAGGCTAATAACCCAGACGAGATCATTTTCCAGATTATGAAGGAATCGGAACAGCGCGTAACCGCACTACTCAACGGCGAGATCCAGATTGCACAGTTCATCCCGCCACATTTGCTGTCGCGCGTGCGGAACTCCAAGAAGACGCGAATTGTGGAGACCGGCTCGGTGGAGATGATGTTCCTTGCCATGAACCCGAAGTTCAAGCCATGGGACAACAAGACGCTGCGTCAGGCCGTAAGCTATGCCATCGACCGCGAGAAAATCATCAAGGCAGTGCTTCGCGATCAGGCAATCGTGCTGAATGGTCCGCTCGGCCCCCTTCAGTTCGGTTATCCGAAGACCGTCAGCCCAACCTACGGTTATGACCCGGCGAAAGCCCGCGATCTGGTCAAGAAGGCCGGCTATCCGAACGGCGTCGAAGTCGAACTCTTTACGCCGGTCAACCGGTATGTGAACGACAAGCAGGTAGCCGAAGCCATGATACCCATGCTCAATGCCGTCGGCATCAAGGCCAAGCTGAAAACGCCGGAATGGGCGACACTGTGGTCCAACGTACGCAAGGGCAAGATGGCATTCTATATGATGGGTCGTGGCGGCATGGTCGATCCGTCAGCCGCTTTGTCACAGTATTTCGAAACCGGGATCGCGCCCCGGATCAGCTACTCGAGCGGAAAAGTAGACGCGCTACTCCAAAAAGAACGGGCGACCTTTAATGTAGAGAACCGTAAGAAGACCCTCAATGAGGCGATCAATGCAATTCTGGACGACGCACCGGCACATTTCCTGTGGCATCAAAAAATCCAGTATGGCGTTGCCAAAGGAGTCAATATCGATGTGCGGCCGGATCATTTCGTCTATGGCTGGCTCATTACGGTCGACAAATAACAACCGTTAACGCAAATCCACCGGGTCAGACTGGCCCGGTGGATTTGCACGACAGCTTATCAGGTAAGGGAGAATGATATGGGTGAGCGCATCTGGGATCAGTTTCTGACGGAACAGGACAAGGCGGTATTTGACGCAGCGGGCTATGGTGCACGCGGCGAATGGGGCAAACGGCCCGCCGTGTTGGTCATTGATGTTTCCTATGGTTTCACCGGTGAAAAGGACGAGCCAATCCTCGACTCGATCAAGACCTGGCCCAACTCATGCGGCCAGTTTGCCTGGCAGGCCGTGCCGCATCTGCAACGTCTTCTGGATGCCTCCCGGGCAAAAGGCCTGCCTGTGATCTACACCACCGGTCAATTCCGCGACGACCAGTGGGACGTTGGGAGCTGGGCCTGGAAAAACGGCCGCACCGACGATTGGGAGGGTCATGGCCAGAACCGCGATGGTAACGACATTATCGATGAGATCGCCCCGCAACCGCGGGACATCGTGATCCGCAAACTCAAGCCCAGCGCCTTCAGCAGCACACCGCTGAACGCCTTTTTGACCCAACTGGGCGCGGACTCGCTGATTGTCACCGGGACGACCACATCCGGCTGTGTCCGTGCGTCGGTTATCGACGCGTTCAGCGAAAACTACCGCGTCACACTGGCGGAAGAAGGCTGCTTTGACCGCTCCGAGGCGTCGCACGCCATCAATCTGTGCGACATGAACGCCAAATATGCCGATGTGGTTGCCACCGATGAGGTGATTGATCACATCAAGGAACTTCCCGACGGGCTGTTCGAGCTACCCAGCGGAAAATCCATGGGTGGGTAACCTGCCCATCGACAATTAACCTTTGACATTCAAGAGGCACGCTGATGAACGTCTATCCACTGGAGATGGGGCCAATGCAGACCCGTGTCCTTGAAGCCGGGACCGGACCGGAAACCCTGTTTTTCATCCATGGCCTTGGCGCAAGGGCCGACCGTTGGCGCGCCAACCTGCCGGCATTGGCGGAACAGGGATTTCGCTGCATCGCGGTCGATTTGCCGGGCCATGGGTTTGCCACAAAGAGCGGTGACTTCGATTTCACCGTGCCTAACTGCGCCGATCTGATGCTGGGACTGCTCGATACGTTCGATATTGAACGGGCCGCGCTGATCGGCACCTCGCTGGGCGGTTATATCGCGGCCACCATGGCCTGCGGCGCGCCGGAACGGGTCTCGCACCTCATGCTGGTGGGCACGCTGGGCATTGTGCCCATGGGACAGGAAGCCCGCGACCGGCTCAGTTCCCGTTTCGGCACGGTCACGCGGGACGGCATCGAAGGCAAGCTCCGCACCGTGCTGCATCACGATGACAGACATTTTTCCGAGGCCTGGCTGGACGAAGAATGGCGCATCAATAATTCTCCCGGCGCGCACGAGGCCTTCGCGCGCATCGCCGACTACATAAAATCCGGCATCGACAATGATGTCGTGGGTGACAGGCTGGCGTCTCTTTCGGCGGCGCCGCCCACAGCCATTGTCTGGGGGACCGAGGACAAGGCTGTCCCGCCCAGCGTCGGCGAAGCCTCCCGCGACGTTCTTAAGCCCGCGCTTTATGAACTCATCCCGGAAACCGGGCACTGTCCGTATTTCGAGGAGCCCGAAAAATTCAACCGGATGGTGACCGGATTCGTATCGTGAAGATCGATCTGTTCAATCACATACTGCCGAAACCCTATTTCGACAGGCTGGTGGACATCATTCCCGACAAGCGGATGCTCGACCGCTACCCGCTGCTGCCGACGCTGTGGGACCTGAATGCCCACCGCGCCATGCTCGATGAATATGACGGCTACCAACAGGTGCTGTCGCTGGCCAACCCGCCGCTGGAGATGCTGGCGGGCCCCGATGACAGCCCGGCCCTGGCGCGGCTGGCCAATGATGGCATGGCGGATATTTGTAAAAACCATCCGGAGCAGTTCCCCGCCTTCACCGCGTCGCTGCCCATGAACAATCCGGACGAAGCCCTGACCGAAGCGGAACGCGCCATGGACCAACTGGATGCCCGCGGTGTACAGATCTTCACCCACGTTCTGGGTAAGCCCATCAGCGCGCCGGAATTTCAGCCGATCTTCGATTTACTGGCCGAACGGGACCTGCCGGTCTGGGTGCATCCCATCCGGGGTCCTAACCATCCCGATTACGCCACGGAAAATGCGTCCGAACACGAAATCTGGTTCACCTTCGGTTGGCCCTACGAGACCAGCGCCTGCATGATGCGACTGGTCTATGGCGGGCTGTTCGACCGCAACCCGCACCAGAAGATCATCACCCATCACATGGGCGGCATGATTCCGTTTTTCGCCAACAAGATCGGTCTGGGTTTCGAACAGATATTTTCGGATAACGGCAAGAACCCGCTGGCCGAGCGGGCCGGACTCAAGAAGGACCCGCTGGAGTATTTTCGCTTGCTCCATGCCGATACCGCCCTCAACGGCTCTGAAGCCTCCACAATCTGCGGCCACGCGTTCTTTACCTCCACCCACAGCGTATTCGCCACCGATGCCCCGTTCGACCGGCGCGGCGGCCGCGATTTCATCGAGAGCACCATCCGGGCCGTCGATGCGCTGAATATTCCCGAAGAGGAGCGCGCACAAATTTACGCCGGCAATGCCCGCGCCCTGCTTAAGCTGGATCAATAGCGCCAATGGAAACCAAAACCATCACCGTGCCGCTGCGCGATGGCGAGATGAGCGCCTATCTCGCCATACCGGATCAGAAACCGGTGGGTGCGATCATTGCCATCATGGAAATCTGGGGCGTCAACGATACCATGCGCAGCCACGCCCATGAATTCGCCGAAGCCGGATTCATCTGTCTGGTGCCGGATCTGTTCTGGCGCCAGGAACCCGATCTGGAACTGTCGGACACCGATCCCAGGGACGCGGAAAAGGCGTTCGATCTCTATTATTTCTTCGATTACGATCTCGGTGTCCGCGACATGGAAGACACCATGGCCTATCTGCGGACAATCGAGGGCGGCAACGGCAAGGTGGGAACCGTCGGCTATTGTCTCGGCGGCAAGATGGGCTTCCTCATGTGCTGCCGCACCGACATTGATTGCGCCGTGGCCTATTACGGGACTTACATTGAGCATTCCATCGCCGAAGCGCCCAATCTCCACCGCCCTCTCATGCTGCACCAGGCCATGGCCGACGCCTGGGTGCCTCCCGCCGTTGTCCATTTCGTCAGACGTCAGCTATCGCCCAATCCGCTGGTGGAAATTCATGAATATGAAGGCGCGGACCACGCCTTCGCACGGCACGGCAGCCCGGTGTTCGACGCCAAACACGCCGAGCGGGCCCTAACCCTGTCGGTGGATTTTTTCCGCAAACATCTGGAAGCCTAATGTCTGCCTGCTAGCTCGGCGTTTCTTTGCTGAACGGGTTGAGGTCATCCGGGACGCCCTCGACACCGTAGCCTGCGCCGATCTCCTCGAGCGCGGCGATTTCCAGGACATTGCGGTCGGGATCGTGGAAATAGCATTGCCGGCCAATGAAAATACCTTCGCGACGGTCCTCCTCGAAGAACGGTTCCACACCGTGCTCCTTCAGATGCGCGATGGCATCGTCGTACTTGTCCACATCGACGCGAAAGGCGTGATGGACGAGGAATTCGTTCCCCGGATTGGGATCGATGGGTGTCTTGCTTTTCGTCAGGATGATGTGATCGTCGCCACAGGTCATAAACACCATGCCGACACTCAACACCTTCTGGACCACCTTCATGCCCAGCACATCGCGATAGAACGCCTCGCTTTTTTCAGGGTCGCTGACCGATATGGTGAAATGGACGACGCCCTTGGTCTCGATCATTGCAGTCTCCTATGGGGTGCCTTCCGGGCCTGGCGGGTTAAAGCTTTCCTTCGCGAATAAATTTGCAGACTTCCGTGTGGTCGATAAGGACCGTGTCCGGAACGCCTGACTCGTAAAGTTCGACCATCTTATCCGCATCGAACGTCGGATTGCCCATGGCCGTGAACTCTTCTGACCATTGGTAGTGGCGTTTATATTCCTTGGTCTCCTCGGGCGTATAATTATCCATCATGGTTTCGACCTGATTGCCGTCGGGGTCCTTGTAATAGAAGGATGTGGAATTGCCATGATTAACGGTCCAGACGGGGTCATAGCCCCACTCTTTCATCCGCTTATAGACATAGATCAGCTCGCCAAGGCTTGCGTAGCAATAAGCCTGATGGGAGACGCCGATAAAATTATCGGGTTTTTTCTGGGCGCCGGGCCTTTTTATAATGACCACGCGATGGTCATGATCATCATAGGTTATGAAGGTCAGCCCGTTCGGATTAACGCGGACGATCTCGGCGTTAAACAGCCGCTGATAGAACTCGACCATCTTGTCGTAATTGTCATCCGAGAAGATGTGGAGGTGATGCAGCTTTGTCGGCGACGGCATCGAGGTGACCGTACCAGGCGCATCGCGACGGATGGGAGCAACCTTTTCAGGGCGAAAATCGGCGGGGTTGATTGTATCCATGGTGGCCTCCAGAGAACCCAAATTTGTCTGCAAGGATTGTGCTACTGGGGTTGAAATTTGTCCAACGACTTTTCCAGCGCCCGTTTTTCCGGGTTTAGCCAGGAACGGACCTTTAGGTCCGTAACCAAAAAGCTTGAGATCTGACCACCTCAGACCTTTCATATGAACCACTGTTTGTCTCAGCTTGATCCGGAGGGGACGTAAGTGACAGAGTTGACCATTCTGGCTTATTGGTCCTAACGCGACCAAATTTGCTACTTGGCCCGCTCCTTGGATTAACCACGATCGGACAACAACTCATGAACAGTGGCGTCGTAACAGCAGGTGTTCTCGAGATCGCCTTCCATGAATATGGTTCCGCGGACGGTTGGCCGTGCATATTGAGTCATGGCTTTCCCTACGACGTCCACGCCTATTCCGAAGCGGCACCAATCCTGGCACAGGCTGGAGCGCGCGTGATCGTGCCTTACCTGCGTGGCTATGGACCGACCAGGTTTCTGTCCTCCGAAACAATGCGATCGGGAGAGCAAGCCGCGCTTGGCGCCGATTTGTTGGCGCTGATGGATTCGTTGGATATACGCCGTGCGGTCATCGGTGGTTACGACTGGGGAGGACGGGCGAGCTGCGTTGTTTCCGCGCTTTGGCCAGAACGTGTGGCAGCCCTGGTCTCCGGAAACGCATACAACATTCAGAACATCGCCCTTTCGGGGGAGCCGGCACCGGCCGAAAAGGAGGCCGCGCATTGGTATCAGTACTATTTTCATTCCGAGCGAGGCCGCCGGGGCCTAACCAAGGATCGGCTGGGCATTACGCGATTTCTCTGGCGGAATTGGTCGCCGGGTTGGGAATTTGACGATGCCGCATTCGACCGATCCGCCGAAGCTTTCGAAAACCCAGACTTTGTGGAGATCGTGATCCATTCCTACCGCCATCGCTTCGGACTCGTCCCCGGAGACCCTGCCGTCGCCCCTATTGAGGCGCGTCTCACGGCGCAGCCCAATATTACCGTCCCTTCGATTACCATCGGTGGGGGACGAAGTGGTCTGAGCGGTGGAACGCCTCGTAACGCCAAGAAGTTTTCCGGGCCTCACGAACATAGGATTTTTGAGAACGTCGGTCACAATCTACCGCAGGAGAATCCTGCGGGCTGGGCGCAGGCGGTGCTGGATGCGCGCGCCCTGTCGACGGGATAATTTAGGGATCGCTTTCGATTTACCGAATGACTGCTAATGGTCGTGATTTAAGCCGGTCGCCGTAACACAAGCGTGGAATCGTTTGGCCTGTATCGAGGGCCAATTGGTCACAATTGGTTTGAAAGTGGGCGTCCAGCGTTTTTATTCGGTAGGATTGTTAACAGAGAAATGACCGAAATACCTCGCCTGGGTCTTGAAACGGATTTCATTAGGTGTATATACATCTATTAGTAACAGACAACGGAAAATCCGATGGACCTTCACGCCTTTGAAAACTGCACCTGCTTCAACCTTCGCAAGGCAACGCGGGCATTGACCCAGATTTATGACGATGCCCTTCGGCCGGTCGGATTACGCGCGAACCAGGTCGCTATTCTGACAATTGCCAAGGCGATGGGCCCGATTGGCATGAGCGAACTTGCCTCGGCTTTGGTAATGGATCGCACCACCCTCACCCGCAATCTAAAACCCCTGCACGAAGCAGGTTATCTGGATTCCCAACCGGGAGAAGACAAACGGCGCCGGGTGATCGCCCTCACATCAAAGGGCCGACGAATCCTCGCCGAAGCGGAGCCGCTGTGGAAAGAAACCCAGACCCGCATTGCGGATAATCTCGGACATACAAGATGGACACGGCTATTGGGTGATTTAAGTCACGTCACCCAACTGGCTTAAAAAAAATTGCCTCTTTAAGTGTAGTTACACCTTTTTAACTCACCAACCGACCAACAGGAGAAAGATCATGAAAGCACGACACAACATCTGGAAAGCCGCTTTGGTAACAACATTGCTTAGCGGCCTGACCGGCCCGGCCACGGCGGAGACATCGTTCGGCGGTTTTACGCCGCCATCGGAGTGGCTGCCGCCGCCGGTCCATCCGCAGTCGGCGGAGCTCAATACAAATGATCTGTCACCAGGCGTATACGCCCTCCTATCCACCCGTCCCCCGGTGGATAATGGCGGCTTCATTGTTGGCACCCGCGGGGTTCTGGTCATCGACGCCCATATCAACGCCACCATGGCAAATAAAATTCAGGCAGCGGTGCGCAGAGTGACCGACAAACCCATCCTCTATCTGGTCAATACAAACGCGCATGGCGATCATACATTCGGCAATTACGCCTTCCCTAAAACCACCACCATCATCGCCCACCGCAAGACGGCGGAAGCCATGCGTCATTTCGAGGAGGAAAAGAGAAACCTGCTGGCGCCCGTAAATGGAGATCGGGGCGTTTATGCCGATGCAAAGCTACGCTTACCGGACGTAGTCTATGACAAATTCATGCAGATCGACCTTGGCGGCCGGATTGTTCAGCTCCATCACTTTGGTCACGGCAACACCCCCGGCGATACGGTAGTCTATTCACCGGATGCAAAGGCCGCCTGGACCGGCAACATGATCTTTGGCACGGCGATCATTCCCTGGGCCATCGAAGGCAAATCCGGTGAATACCTCAAATCCGTCGCCCGTATGAAACAGACCCTGGATATCAAAACCATCGTGCCCGGACATGGTGTGATCACCAATGGAACCATGGTCGATTTCAGCCTGACTTATCTGGCTGCCCATATCGAAACCGTACGGGACTCCCTCCGCAAGGGTCATTCCCTTGACGAAACACTGGCGCTAAACCCGCTGGAGGAACGTTTCCTGCCGCCGAAGGGCTCACCGCTCGAAAACATTCGGCCTCTGACCAGCGGCTTTCACCGATGGAATATCAAGAAAACCTATCTCGAACTGAGCGACTGACCGGTCGTCCCGATCAAGATCAAAGAAAACCCCCGCCACCCTGATGGTGACGGGGGCCACTCTTCTTCCCCGGGTTGTTCGATTATGCTTCGCGCGCCGGTGGTGCGACGGCGTAGCCTTTTTGCACATGCACGTTGAGCACATAAGGCTTGCCCGAATCCACGACCTTGAGAGCCGCTTCGATGGCCGGAACCAGTTCGCCGACCTTGGTCACCGGACCGGCAGAGTCAACACCTAGCGCCGCCGCGTATTCCGCGATATCCACTTCCGGATCATCGATACGCTGACCGATCCATCGGTTTTCCACGGCCCTGCCCCGCATTTTGGCGACGGTCTCCTGATGGATCTCGTCGTTAAAGTTGGAGCGATTGTTGGAAATCAGGACCAGTACCGGAATACTGTAATGGGCCGCGGTCCATAACGCGGACGACCCCTGCATGGAATCGCCATCGCCGAGTACGGCCACCACGGTCCGGTCGGTATCCTGTAGGGCGAGACCGCCGCCGATGGCGGTACCCATGCCGGATCCCAGCCCGCCGCCACCGTCATTGCCGAGATAGTCCAGCGGATGGCTGAAGTGATAGCCGTCCGCCGCCCAGCCGATGGTGACGTTGGTGAGGGTGATCTTGCGGCCTCCCTTGCGCACGGCGTCAACACCAAGGGTGAGCGCCTCGACGGAGATCTCGCCATCCTGGTCCATTTCACTGAGATCGGCGTCGATATCGGCGGTCCGGCCCTTGTTCTTGCCGTCCCATTTGGACTTGCCGCCGAGCCGTTTTTCGCAGGCCGCCAGAAGCTGCTCCACGACGGGTTCGGGTTCGGCCAGCATGGTCACGTCGCCAAGCGGCATGCCCATGTGATCGGTGGACCAACCATTATGAATGATTGAATCCATCGAGACATGAATGACCTTGGCGTTTACGTCATCGCGTCCAAACACCAGCTTGAATGTACCGGCGAGATCGACCCAGTTGAGGTCGAGGATCACATCGGCTTCCTTCATGGCCGCCACGGCTTCTTCACGAGGGCGGTTGCTGGGCGGTGCCAGATGCAACAGATGATCCGTCGGGAAGCTGATGGCTGTTTTCATGTCGGTCACAACACCGGCACCGAGCAATTCCGCCAGCTTGATGCGGTTGTCCCAGCCTTCCTGGTCACGCTTGAGACGTCCGGCCATGATCACCGGGTTCTTGGCGTTGCACAGCAGCTCGGCGGCTTCGTCGATGCTTTTCTGCGGCCCCGGTGTGGGTGCCGGCGGCTGGAAGCGGCTGACGTCAGGCAGCTTCATTTCGGGATCGATGCTGCTTTCCTGTAATCCGGCATCGAGACACACATAGGCCGGCGCGGTCGGTGCCGACCGGATGGTCTTGTTGACCCGCACCATGGTTTCGGCGAGCGCCTGAGCCGAGCGCGGTTCGTCGTCATATTTGACGAAGTTGCGGATCAGGGCGCCCTGATCCTTCATGGTGTGGATCCAGTCGATCCAGGGGCGGCGCTTGGGCGCATCCACCGGACCGGTCGCCCCCATGATCACCATGGGCACCCGGTTACACCAGGCGTTGAAGATCCCCATCATGCCGTGCATCAGCCCGACATTGGAATGCAGGATGCAGCCCATGGGTTCGTCCGTCGCCTTGGCATAACCCTGGGCGATATGAACCGCATGATCCTCATGCAGACACAGCAGCATCTGCGGATCGCTGTTGCCTGCATAATTCACAATACTGTCGTGGAACCCGCGATAGCTCGCCCCCGGGTTCATGGAGAGATACTTGATACCCATGCGACCGAGCATTTCAACCGCCACGTCGCTGGCCCATCCCATCTGCGGGTTGCCAACATTAACGGGCCGGTCCGTGTCATCTACTTTAGCCATTATCTTTCTCCTTATTCCTGAGCCCGTTATTCGCCCTTGCTGCCGCCGCGCATCAAAGGCGGTACGGCATAGCCGGTTGAAACATGAACATCGATGAAGTGGCATTTGCCGTCTTCCACCGCTTTCAGACCAGCTTCGATGGCGGGCAGCAAATCGCCCATTTTTTCGATCGGTCCCTGTGTTTCAAAGCCCAGAGACTTGGCAAGACGGGCGAGCCCGATATCCGGCTCGCTGATCCGCATGCCGATCCAGCGGTTTTCCACCGGCCGGTCACGATCCTTGGCCACCGTTTCCTGATGCAGTTCGTCGTTGAAGTTCGAGCGGTTGTTGGAAATGATCACCAGCATGGGAATCTGGTACTTGGCGGCAGTCCAGAGCGCCGTATTACCCTGCATGAAATCGCCATCGCCGAGTACGGCAACCGGCAACCAGCCGGTGCCCTTGACCGCCAGCGCGGCGCCCACCGAGGTGCCGGGGCCGGAAGCCAGTCCGCCACCGCCGTCATGCCCGAGATAAGAAAGCGGGCCGGTAATCTCATAGGCAGGCCCCATACCGCCGGACGCGACACGATTGACGCTCAGCTTGCGATCACCCTGCGCTTCCGCCAGCGCCGTGACGATATCCGCCGGTTCAATGTTGGTACCGGCGTCACGGCTCGCGATGAGTTCGTATTCTTCCGGTTCCGGTCCGACGCGGTTGCCGTCCCAGGTCGATGCGGTACCCTGCTTGGCAATTTCCGCCAACAGCTGAGCGACGAACGCATCGTGATCGGCCTCGATCTTGATATCGGCCTCGGGAAGTTCAAACAACTCCATGCCGTATCCCGTATGGACATACGATTCCATGGAGCAGTGGATGATCTTGCCTTTGATGGGGCCATCCCGTTTCAGCAATCGCTGGGTGCCGCCAAAATCGAGCCAGTTGAGACTGAGAATCAAATCGGCGCCATGCACCGCTTCGCGCATTGCCGGGTTTACACCACCCGCGGGCCGTCCCACATGAAGCAGATGGCTACTGGGGAACACGGCTGAATTGCGCAGGTTCGTGAACACCCCGGCGCCGCAGAGTTCAGCCAGCTTCACCCTATTGTCCCAGGCTTCCTGAGACCGTCCGCTGCGGCCGATCATGACGACCGGGTTCTTCGCCGCCATCAGCAGTGCAGCGACTTCGGCCACCGCATTTTCCGACGCGCGCGGCGGATCGGAGGGTGCGAACCGGCTGGCGTCCGGGATTTCGATATCCCCATCCAGCGCTTCTTCCTGCAGGCCGGCGTCAAGACAGACATAGACCGGTCCCGGCGGCTCACTGCGCGCCATCTGATTGGCGCGGTACATGGTCTCCACAATGGCTTCCGCCGAGCGCGGCTCGTCGTCCCACTTGGTGTAGTTGCGCAGAAGCGCGCCCTGATCCTTGGCGGTATGGATCCAGTCGATCCAGGGCCGCCGGAGCGGCGCATCCACCGGCCCGGTCGCGCCCATCATGATGATCGGCGCCCGGTTGCACCAGGCGTTGAAGGTCGCCATAAGGCCATGCATGAGGCCCACATTGGAATGAAGCGCGCAGGCCATGGGCTCTCCGGTCGCCTTGGCATAACCCTGGGCGACGTGAACCGCGTGATCCTCATGCAGGCAGATCAACATCTGCGGATCTTCGTTCCCGAGATAATTGACGATGCTGTCATGGAGCCCGCGATAGCTGGCGCCGGGATTGAGCGAAATATACTTGATGCCCAGCCGGCGCAGCATTTCCGCGGCGACATCGCTCGCCCAGCCCATCTGCGGATTACCGAGATTGACCGGCCGGTCGATATTCTTGAGGTCTTTGGTGACTTCGTTCATCTGTCGTACTCCAATTCTGGGAAGTCGATGTGGATATAGGGACTCGTCTGATAGGGATCGATCACCGGCTCCGCTTCCTCGACGAAGCTTCGATCGATTTCCTCGAAATTATGAAGCCCGAGAAGGGACATGGAGGTCCGGATCTCGGCTTCGAGCAGTCGTAGCATATGAAACAGTCCGTCCTTGCCGCCGGCGGCGAGGCCGAGGCCCTGCAGCTTGCCGATACAGACCGCATCCGCGCCGAGCGCCAGCGCCTTGATCACGTCGGTGCCGCGCAGGAAGCCGCCATCAACAATGACGCTGGCCCGGCCCGCGGCGGCATCAACAACATCGGGCAGGACGTCAACCGACCCCAGCCCATGGTCGAGCTGGCGCCCGCCATGGTTCGATACATAGATACATTCGACGCCATGCTCGCAGGCTATCTCGGTATCCTCGGGCGTCGCGATGCCCTTGATGATGAGCGGGATGTCATGCTTGTCCTTGAAACGCTTGACGTTGTCCCAGGTCAGCGTCTTCTGAAAATCACCACCCTCGGACCCTCGCCCCCTGCGTGCCGAGGGTTGCCAACGCTTGATCAAATCACGTTCCCGGCGGCTGTAATGGGCGGTGTCCACGGTGAGACAAAATATTTCGAACCCGGCATCCATGGCGAGCTTTACCTGCTCGTCGATCCAGTCGTCATCGCCACGGACATAGAGTTGGAACACCTTTGGTGCATTGGTCGCAGCGCCGACCTCATCACGGCCAGGGCTTGTGACCGAACTGCAAAAATAAATTGTCTGATAAGCGGCGGCCACTTCCGCAGCGGTTACGGCACCGCCGGAATCAACAAGCTGCAACGAGCCGATGGGCGCCAGCATCACCGGAAGGCGAATTCTGTGGCCCAGAAAAGTCGT
>JABJKO010000114.1 GCA_018660305.1 Rhodospirillaceae bacterium | reverse complement strand
GTTTTTGTTCAGGTATTCCACGGCATCGTCGTTGGACGCCATTTTACCGGTGCGCCAGCTATAGGCGAACCGCGCCGGATAAAGATGGGCGCGCAGGTACGGCTTGTGATTTTCCGGATCGAGGGTTGTCAGGGCGGCAAACTTCTTTGTCCCGCTTGCCCAGTTTTCAAACGGGGCGCCGCGCAGATAGGCGCGGACTTCAGAAAGTGTCGGTCTGTCGATCACGATCCGTTCACGCTCCACCAGCGGAACGGCTTTGTCTAAATAATCCAGCCGGTCGAGGGGGGGAAAGCGACCAATGGAAAACTGTCTGTCTGCCCAGAATAGCGAGAGTTTGGGCGCCAGCACTGGTGACAGTTTTGCCGCCTCCGCCTTTATGGCGGCGCTCAGGGCCTCATCGATCCCGTCTTCGGTAACAAGGCCGACATCGATATCGCTATAGCGGCGGTTGAAACCGCCATGAGCCAGGCTGCCCAGCAGGTAAAAGCCGAGCAATTGGTCGCCCAACTGGTCTTCCAGGAAACGCGAAATACCTTGTGCAAGCTCAAGGGCTGCGGCGCGGATCTCTTGGTCGGTCTCCGGCATTTGGCCATTTCCGGCTGTGGGGGAATGCGACTGGCTATGCCGCGGCGGTCGCGCCACCAAAAAAGCGTTCGCCGACTCTGTCATAAATGGAATAGCTGCTGCGGAACCACGGTTCCTCGGACAGTTTTTTGTACAGATCCGTGTTGCGCGCGGCTTCCCGTTCTGCCGAATCCAGCGCCGAAAAATCGGCCAGATAATGCAGCGCGAGATGTGTCCAGGGCTGCGGCTCCCCATCCAGTATTTCGATTCTTCTGATGCGATGCCAGTCAGGGCATTTCAAGAGCATGGGGATGTGTTCCTCGTCGTACCATTTGTTGAAATCATCGACCCGATCGTCGGGAACGCTGAAATAAACGGCATAGAGAATGGGCGCATCAAGGGCTTCGTCGCCCACATCGTCACGCTTTTGGTCGTTGATTTCCTTGCCCAGATAGCGGGCATAGTCGAGCGTGTTCGAAAGCATCCAGGCGGTTTGCGCGTTAGGTTGCGATTTGACCTTTTCGTATTCCGCACTGTCCAGGACAGAGAGATCGGTGATCTCAAACAGTCCCAAATAGTTTGGACGGTCCGTATCGCAATAACGTTGGGCGCTTACAAACCCTGGGACACTCATTCGGACGGGAATTTGATGGGTATCATACCAGTGATTGAAATCGTCCTCCCAATCGGGATCGGGGGACAATTCTGAAAGCAAAACTGTGGCGCCTTTCAACGCCTTCTCCTTTCCATTGACAGTACTGGAGCGAATGCTACCAATTCATTGCGGAAAATCATACAGAGTCTTGTCGTATTTTGTGATGGCCGTCAAATTTATTGAACGAGCATTTTGTTTCTAATATCGAGGTAGGCATATGAGTGCAGGCGCGTTGGAGGGGAAAGTTGTTCTTGTAACCGGTGGGTCCCGGGGGCTGGGACGGGAAATGGCGATCGGATTCGCGGCCGCCGGTGCCGCCGGTATCACCATTACGGCGGTGTCCGCATCCGATGAACATCAGGCCGAAATAGAGGCCGAACTGAATGAGACCCTTGGTGCCATTGAGCAGGCTGGCGGCAAAGGGATCGCCCTGATCGGCAATGTTGCCGACGAGGCAGACTGCCAGCGGGTCGTCGCCGGGACCATCGAGGCTTTTGGCGCCCTTCATGTTCTGGTCAACAATGCCGGCATGGCGGGGCGGTATGCCCATGGCGGCGATGGTGACCTGAAGCTCTATGAACTGGATCCCAAAGGGCTCCGCGAGATGATTGAAACCAATGTGCTGGGCCCGTATCTCATGGGTTGGGCGGCGAGCCGGCCCATGCTGGAGGCGGGATGGGGCCGGATCATCAATATTTCCAAACGGACTGACTCCATGCATCGCAAGGCGCTGACGCCCTATGGCCCCTCCAAGGCGGCGCTGGAGGCGGCGACCATTGCCTGGGCGGAATCCATGTTCGACACGGGCGTTACCGTCAACACGTTGTCGCCGGGTGGCCTCGTGAACACCAAATTCGCCTGGGGAGATATCAGGGGACGAGGTCTGGATCCCACAATCATTGTGCCGATGGCGGTCTGGCTGGCCTCACCTTCGTCGGATGGCATCACGGGGTGCCGATATGCGGCGGATTTCTGGGACGACACGCTGAGCCCGGACGAGGCGGCCGAACGGTGCCGTGAACAGGCGATCTTTCCCAAGCCAGCCCATGAGACGCCCCTTACCAAGACCTGGGAGGAAACCTCCCGGTGAGCGACCCGTTGCCAGCGGAAAAATACATCGACGTGAACGGAATCCGGACTCGCTATCTCGAAGCGGGCGACGGCGAGCCGCTTGTTTTGTTTCACGGCGGCAATATGGGGTCGGCCAATCTGGCGGAATGCGCCGAGGATTGGGAATTGAATATGCCGGGTCTCAGCCGGCATTTTCGCGTGATCGCGGTGGACAAGCTGGGACAGGGTTTTACCGACAATCCGGCTTGCGATGGGGACTACACCATGGCCGCCACCGTCCGGCACGCCTATGATTTTATGGCGGCTCTGGGTCTTGAGAATGTCAATATCGCCGGCCATTCACGCGGTGGTTATCTGGTCGCCCGGTTGACCCTCGACCACCCCGATAAAATTCGATCCTGTACCATCGTGGACACCAACACCCTCGCGCCAGGCGTACCGGCGAGCCAGCAGGTCCTGGCCAATCCGCCGGTGCCCCGGTTAAGCCGGGAGAGCCAGCGCTGGATTATCGAACATTATTCCTATAGCCCAACCCATATTACCGAGATCTGGCTTGATACGGTGTGCGCGGTTGCAGCATTGCCCAAAAGTCGGATCGCAGCCGATAAGATGCAAAAACAAAGGCTTAGCTCAAGACAGTTCATGCCAAATCTTAATTTAGATAAAGAGGACACATTTGCCAGGCTGCGCGATCATGGCCTGGGGCGTCCGACTTTGGTGATGTGGGGGAGAAATGATCCCACGGCGCTCCTTGCCCAGGGTGAGGTTATTTTTGATTTAGTGGCACGCCATCAACCGTTGGCCCGGATGTGTGTCCTAAATCGGGCCGGTCATTTTTGTTTTCGGGAGCAGCCCGGGGCATTTAATGCGTCTCTGAAGGGGTTTATTGCCGGATTGTAACCATTTCAGCTACACCTATGCCCATGGCTACCCCGGAACAGAATGCCCCCAAGAGGATGGAATTCCTAAATCAGGTTTTAACTTTTTGGCGGCCAAACTCTTATATCATACAGCGTCCCCTTTGATGGGGCAGGCTTATGGCTGAATAACTGTATTTTTTTAGCGCGGGTTGTTCCTGCGCCGGTGTTTTAGGGGTTGATCAGGCCGTGCGGGTGTAATGCAGATTGGTCAGACAAACTATGATCTTAGTGGGTTAGAGATCCTGCTGATCGACAGCAATAAGCACATGCGGCTTATTGCCCGCTCAATTCTCCATTCGTTCGGGTGCAAATCCGTATTAGAGTTCGGCAATTCCGAAACGGCCTTCGAAGAGTACAGGCACCACGAAATCGACCTTGTGATCGTCAGTTGGTTGCTCAAGCCCATTAACGGGCTGGAAGTCGTTAAACTTATTCGCACGGACGAAGACAGCCCAAATGTCTATGTTCCAATTATCATGATGTCCGGGCGTTGTGAATATCAGGACGTGATTGACGCCCGGGACGCCGGCGCCAACGAGTTTCTGGCAAAACCAATTGTCCCCCAGACGCTCTACCAGCGCATCATCTCGCTCATTGAAAACCCGCGGCCTTTTATAAAATGCGAAAGTTTTTTTGGCCCCTGTCGTCGCCGTCGCCAAGCGGGACCGCCACAGGGTATCCCGGAACGGCGTAAGGCGGACGTGGCCCAGATGGAAAGTCCTCAAGGCGATGGCGTAGTCCCCGTAGGGACAGTCGGTTAAGCCCGCTCGCGCGGTTCCCCACGCCAACACATCTATTAAGTGCTCCCGGGCGCCAGACGCCAATGCCAGTCTTCGGTCTCACATAAATTGGCGACGAGGCGCAGGGGCAGCGCTTCCAACGCATCGCGCGCCTTGGAACGCGGGTGTTGCCTGGCCCGGGCAAGATAGAGTGTACGGGTGAGATCGGGTTCGATAATCCGGCGCGCCGTCAGCAGGCCGTCGGCGACTTCCTTCTGGACGGAGCCGTAGGGCAGGACGGTCAGACCCAGCCCCCGGATGACCATTTCCTTCTTCGGCTCCATTGAATCGAGCTCGTACATAATATCCAGCGGTGTCTGGGTGGATTGGGCCGCGTCTTCGAGCAAGGTGCTCAATATATTCGGCCGGCTGGGCAGGATCAGTGGCGCGTTCGCCAACTCGTGGAAGGGAACGTCCGTAGCGGCGCTGGAAACTGGCCCCGGTGGTGAGATCAGAAACAGCTCTTCGGTTACAAGGGGAATGAATTCGATGTCGCGGTTGTCGTCGCTGGCATAGCTCAGCGCCAGATCGAGCCGGTCGGCGGATAGCAGAGCCAGGTTCTGATCACCGTGACCATCACTGATCCGGATGGCTAGATTGGGTAGTTCGGCCCGGCATCTTTCCACCAGCGACGCCGCGAGCAGCAGACTAGCCGTGGGGGTCAGCCCGATGGAAACGCGTCCGCTGGGTGGCCCGGCGAACCCCCTAATGTCCTGGGTCGCCCGCTCGGTCTGACGCAAAATCAGGGTCGCATGTTCGTATAGTTTTTCGCCGGCAGGGGTCAGGCTGACGCCACGGGAATGTCGTGTCAAAAGGGGAGAGCCTAGCTCGTCTTCCAGCTTGCGGATCTGAAGGCCGAGGGCCGGCTGGGAAATATTGAGTTGATGGGCTGCGTTGGTCACACTGCCGACATCGACGGCAGAGACGAAATAACGCAATTGGCGGATGTCCATTCTGTTGGGTGTCAGATTCGGTTGCCGATTAAGCCATAAGTAAAACTTCTGGCTTGGGTAAATACAATGTTTTTGTGTTCTGGCTCCGTAGCCGCTATCCAATCGCCCTGATAGAGTCCGAGAAATTTAGTGGCTTCAGGATTTCCACAGGAAAGAGAAAAATGGCACAGGACACAGGGGATAAGGCGCCGGTTCGCCGCAACGAAGGGTACGAGGATCTTCGGGAATTACTGGAAATTTTTGACGAGATGGGCGAAGTCGCCCATGTGAACGGGGCTGACTGGAATTTGGAGGTCGGCGCCATATCCGAGATGACCGCGGCGGATAATCCCGGCCGTGCCAAGGCCATGCTGTTCGATAACATTCCGGGCTATCCGGAAGGATTCCGTATTCTGTCGGGCGGCGCCAACGCGCTTAAGCGGCTGGCCGTGGTGCTGGGGCTGCCGGAACCCACGGACGAAATCGACCTGGTGCAGAGCTATCGCGAAAACTCCAAGAAAAAGTTCGAACTGATCCCGCCGAGGGAAGTCAGCACCGGGCCGGTAATGGAAAACGTGATGCGCGACGATGACGTCGACGTGTGGAAATTCCCCGCGCCCTTTGTGCATGAGCTGGATGGTGGGCGCTACATCGGCACCGACGATGCCATCATCATGCGCGATCCTGACACCGGATGGGTCAACTCCGCCACCTACCGGGTGATGGTGCATGACAAGAACACGGTGGCCATCTGGATGTCGCCGGGCAAGCAGGGCAGGCTGATCAGCGAGAAGTATTTCGCCAAGGGCGAACCCTGTCCGGTGCTGATTTCCTGCGGTCACGACCCGCTTCTGTTCCTGGTATCGCATCAGGAAATCGATCACGAGGTCGATGAATTTGCCTATGCCGGCGGTATGCGCGGCCGGGCGCTTGACGTTATCCCCAGCGAATTGCACGGGTTGCCCGTCCCGGCCCATGCGGAAATCGTGCTGGAAGGGGAGATGTATGGCGACGAGATGCGCGAAGAAGGCCCGTTTGGCGAATTCATGGGATATTACGCGTCCGAAGCGTCGATGCTGCCGATCGTGCGCATTAAACGCGTGTACTGGCGCAACAACCCGATCCTGACCCTCGCCATTCCATCGCGCCCGCCGGAGAACTTCACCTTCGCCCGCGCCACGGTGAAATCGGCAATGATCTGGGACGAGGTCGAAAAGGCCGGTCTTCCGGGGGTGCAGGGTGTGTGGTGCCACGAATCCGGTGCCGGGCGCCTGTTCAATGTCATTTCGATCAAACAGATGTATCCCGGTCACGCCACCCAGGCGGGGATGCTGGCGGCGACCTGTCACGCCGGGAACTACGCCGGGCGCTGGGTGATCGTGGTCGACGAGGATATCGATCCGTCGAATATGAACGACGTGATCTGGGCAATGTGCACGCGTTGCGATCCGAAGGACGGCCTGGATATCCTGAACGGCTGCTGGAGCACGCATCTTGACCCCATGAGCTACAGCGACGAAGACCGCCGCAATTCGCGTGTCGTCGTCGATGCCTGCATACCGTTCAAGGACAAGGACACCTTCCCGGCGGTCGCGCGCTCATCCAAGGAGTTGGACGATCGCGTTCGGGCGAAGTTCGCCGACATACTGCCCGAGGGGTCGTAAAGCTTAC
>JABJKO010000334.1 GCA_018660305.1 Rhodospirillaceae bacterium | reverse complement strand
TTCCGCGATGCCGGGATCGTCCGTGGGCTGATGGTGGGTGCCTTGCGTCATGCTCTGGCCGATGCCGGACACCGGGCGTCGACCACCGTCGCCGGCCAGACGCTGGGTGCTTTCCGGCCCGGTTCCGGCGCCTTTTCCGGTTCAGGGGCGCAGGGAATGCAGAGATCCTATCCCCCGGCGTCGGCGCCGCCGTCACACGGTTCGGCCGCCGCGCTGGCCGATTATTATGCGCCCATGCCGGGTCTTGATGCGCCCAGCGCCAATGTAGTCGGGTTTGCCGATGCGGCAGCGGAGAGCCAGGCGGAGGCGCAAACCGCCTATCCCCTGGGCGCCGCCCGGGCGCAGCTTCATGAGACCTATATCGTGGCCCAGACCAATGATGGCATCGTTATTGTGGATCAGCATGCGGCTCACGAACGGCTGGTCCATGAGCAGATGAAAGACGCCCTCGCCAAGGACGGGATCAAGCGGCAGGGGCTTCTGTTGCCCGAGGTGGTGGAGATGGAGGAGGGGCTCTGCGAGAGCCTCGTCGCCCGGGCCGATCAGCTGGCCGAGCTGGGTCTGGTGATCGAGAGCTTCGGGGCGGGCGCTATCGTGGTCCGCGAAGTACCGGCCATGCTGGGCAAGGTGGATGTGAAGGGCCTGATCCGCGATCTTGCCGACGATATTGCCGAGCTTGGCGAGGGGCTGAGCCTGAAGGAAAAGCTCGAGGCGGTGAGCGGCACCATGGCCTGTCATGGCAGCGTCCGGGCGGGACGCAGATTGTCGCCCCAGGAGATGGACGCCCTTTTGCGCCAGATGGAGGCAACACCCCATTCCGGCCAGTGCAATCACGGCCGGCCGACCTATGTGGAGCTTAAGCTCGCCGATATCGAGCGCCTGTTCGGCCGGCGGTGACGGAATAATTTTACGGAAAATTCCAAATATATTAGAAATTTATATGATAAAACTTCTGAATAATAAATAACGATACAATTTGTTATTTAATCACTTCGGATAATACCCATCATTTTTATGTCTCATTTTAGTCCTATCGGATTAATACTATTCCGAACCTGATCCTATAAATTCTCCCCTGTTTCGAACATTTACAAGGCGCGGCTTGTATTGCCGTGCGCAGGGAGAGCGCCATGTCTCTTGCCGATTCATTGCCGATGTTTTCCGACACGCTCCTGACAGGGCTGGTTTGGTTTTTGCTCCTGTCGGTCGTGCTTTATTTAACCCGTGCCCCCGCCCATCGCGCGATCGTCACCTTGTGCCGGGTGCTGAACGAGGCGATGCAGCTGGCCTCCGGCTCCATTCTCGGGGCGGAGAAGCGGCTGGCCGAGCGCAACCGCGATGTGTTGCTGGCGGTTGGGCGCGAGGCGTCCCAGCGGGGCATCGAACGGGAGTTCGAGCGCGTCGAGGTGAACGTGCAGCGGGAAATTGCGCAATGCACGGCGATCGACCGTCTGATGAACGAGTCGCTCACCAAGATTGAAGAGGACCATAAGCAGAGCATGGAAGTACCGCCCGCCCCGCCAGGGTGGGCCGGTGTCGTTCAAGCCATCGCCGAGGTTCCCGGTAAGAGCGATCCCATCGTCTCGGGAATCCTCGAGCAAATCCATACCTCCCTGGTAAAAATGCAGGAGCAGGCGATCAACGCCTACAGGTCCGCCACTCAGGAGCGTCACGCGCATCTCAAGAAGATGGCGCCCGAATGGCGTTCCCTGGGCCAGCTTGCCGCACAGATGAAGAAGAATGTGACGACCATGATCGAGCGGTCGCAGACCATCGATCATAAAATGGACGAATACGAGAATATCGTCCGCAAGTCGGAGCAGGCGGAGCGGACATTGACCGCGTCGTCTCTCAGCCAGTTCTTCGTCTCCGGTCTGGTCCTGGCCATTGCCATCGGCGGTGCCTTTATCAACTTCCAGCTCATCGCGCGGCCCATGGCCGAGGCGGTCGGCGCCAACAGCTTTGTCGGAGATCTCAAGATCGCCGAGATCGCCGCCCTGGTCATTATCCTGCTGGAGACCGCCATGGGACTGTTCCTGATGGAATCGTTCCGTATCACGCGGCTGTTTCCGATGATCGGCGCCCTGCCGGACAAGACCCGCCAGCGCATGATCTATGTGACGCTGTCGATTCTGTTCTTCTTCGCCTGCGTCGAGTCGGGTCTTGCCTATATGCGTGAGCTTCTGCTCGAGGACGAGCTTGCCACCTCCGCGGTTCTGCGCGGCGGCGCGGCGGCGGCTGCCACTAATTCCTATATGTGGATCACCACCACCGCCCAGATGGTGATGGGTTTCGTGCTGCCCTTTGCGCTGGTGTTCGTTGCCATACCGCTGGAGAGCTTTATCGAATCGTCGCGCACGGTGATCGGCGTGGCCCTGGCCGCGCTGTTGCGGGCCATGGCGGCGT
Source organism: Rhodospirillaceae bacterium (assembly GCA_018660305.1). The sequence goes on along the minus strand of JABJKO010000334.1, from coordinate 25,144 downwards.
TCTGCCGGGTGTTGAGCCGGGCCTTCGAGTTCACCGGCCGGCTTTTGGTGGATGTTTACGACATTGCCATCTTCGGGCCGCTGTGGCTGGAAGCGCAGGTCAAATCCGTCAAATTCGCCAGATCCGCCAGATCCGCCAGATCCGATGGCGCGCCGCTCCTGCGCCAGGACCCGGCCGATACGCGCACAGTGAATGAGGTGGCGTCATGAAATATCGTCTCACATTAGCGGCACTGGTTGTCCTGCTGGCTCTGACCGCGTGCGGCGAGCCGGGACCGAAAAACCGCGGCGTCTACATGCTGATAGATACGTCCGGGACCTATACCCAGGAGCTCAAGAAGGCGCAGCAGATCATCAGTGCCGTGCTCGCCAGGTTGAACCCGGGTGATTCCTTCGCGGTGGCGCGGATCGATACGGGCAGCTTCAGCGAAAAGGATATCGTTGCCAAGATAACCTTCGACGAACGGCCCAGCGTCGCCAACCAGCAGAAGCGGGATTTCGTTAAAAAGATCAAGCGCTTCGTCAAGAAGGTCCGGCCCGCCGCCTATACGGATATTACCGGCGGTATCCTTCAGGCGTCCGAGTACCTGAACGAAAAGGATCCGGGCTCGAAGGTCATCCTGGTGTTCTCCGATCTCAAGGAGGATCTCAAGAAGGGTTATATCCGCAACTTCCCGCTGGCGCTGGACCGGGTCGAGATCGTGGCCCTCAACGTGACCAAGCTGCGGTCGGACAACGTGGACCCGCGCGAATATATGAAGCGGCTGGCTGCCTGGCAGGAGCGTGTCGTCCGCAGCGGCGGCGCCTGGCGGGTGATCAACGACCTCGACCGGCTGAACCGCATTATCCACGGCTGACCGAACCGGTCATCGGAATTCTCCTAGCGCCGTCCTTTGGACGGCGTTTTTTTTGGCGCTCCATTCCCCTTGTGGGGATGATTGCGAGAAGGGTAGCCTTGCCGTACTGGCATAAAGCAAGGAAAGGCACCGCCATGCCCATGCATAAATCAGAGCTGTCGCCCGAAATCGTCGCCCGCGTGACGAGACGGCGTGGCGGCAGACTGCACGCTTATGACCGCATCGATCCGGCCCATACGGCGCTGGTGGTCATCGATATGCAGAATGTCTGGGTCAAGGAGGGTATGCCCGCCTATTCGCCTTACTGCGCGCCCATCGTGCCCAACATCAACCGCCTCGCCGAGGCCACCCGCCGCGCCGGCGGGAAGGTCTATTGGGTGCGGGCCATCTATGGCGACGATGCGCCAAACACCTGGTCGGCCTATATGAATTTTCTCGATCGCGGCCAGATGGAGGACATGCTGGCGGCACTTACCGATGGCAACGAAGGTGCCGAGCTGTGGCACGAGCTGGATATCCGGCCCGAGGACGAGATCACCATCAAGCGCCGTTTCAGCGCGCTCATACAGGGCTCGTCGGATCTCGGCGAGCGGCTTCAGAAATCCGGCACGGACACGCTGATCATCACCGGCACGGCAACCAACGTGTGCTGCGAATCCACCGCGCGTGATGCCTTCATGCTGAATTACCGGACCCTCATGGTGTCAGACGCCAACGCCACCAGTTCGGACGAGGCACATAACGCGTCGCTCAACGCGCTCTTCAACCGCTTCGCCGACGTGTTTTCCACCGAGGAAATCGTGGCGCTTCTCGATGGCGCGGCATCAGCCGCGGCGGCGGAATAATCTTCAGACGTTTTCGGTGAACCACCGCGCGTAAACCACCCGTGCCGCGCCATAGCGGCGTTCGTCCAGGATGGTTGCACCATCGGGCGCCTCAAAGGGTTCCTTCGCGGCCAGTTCAATGACGCAGAGCGCGCCATCGGAAATCCAGCCGGCACCGGCAAGAGCCGTGAGGGCCTCGGCGGCCGTGCCGGAATTATAGGGAGGGTCGAGGAAGATCAGGCTGCAGGGCGCGGCGGCCTTTACCGGGTTGAGGCAATCGCCGCTGAGGATGGTGACGTGCGCCTGTTCACCCAGGGTGGTGACGTTCTGCCGGCAGAATGTCAGTGCGGTCGCGTCCATATCCATCAGCGTAACATGGGCCGCGCCGCGCGACGCCGCTTCGAGCCCCAGCGCGCCGGTGCCCGCGAATCCATCCATCACCCTTGCGTCCCGCACCGCATCGCCATCACCGATGCGGGCATTGCCATGACACAGCGCGTTGAACACAGCCTCGCGGACACGGTCCGAGGTGGGGCGCAATTGCTGTCCCGGTGGTGCGGCGAGGGGCCGGCCGCGATGCTTACCGGCGACGATTCGCACGGGGATCCGGTTTCCTGCCGGAAGTTTTCCTGGCCAAGGGTTTTTTAGCGCCCGATTTGCTTACGTTGGATTTTTTAGAGAAAGGTTTTTTCGCCGGTCGTCTGACACCTGGTTTGGGTATGCGTCTTGCCGTCGTTCCCTTGGGCTTTTCACCCCGAATTTGTTCGGCGACCACCTTGGCGGACACTTCCTGCGTCCCGTCGCTGGGCAGATTGCCCAGTTGAAACGGCCCATAGGCGGTGCGGATCAGGCGGTTTACCGTCAGGCCGAGATGCTCCAGGACACGGCGGACTTCGCGGTTCTTTCCCTCCCGCAGCCCGATGGTCAGCCACGCGTTGGCGCCCTGCTGGCGATCGAGAGTGGCCTGGATCGAATCATAGCGCACCCCATCGACGGTAATGCCGTTTGCCAGCGCCGCCAGCTTTTCCTCATCCGGCCGGCCATGGACACGGACGCGATAGCGTCGCAGCCAGCCGGTTGCCGGGAGTTCCAGCTGGCGCGCGGTTTCCCCGTCATTGGTCAGCAAAATCAGCCCTTCGGAGGCGATGTCGAGCCTGCCGATGAGCATGGCGCGCGGCATGGATTTGGGCAGCCGGTCGAATACGGTGGGGCGTCCCTCGGGATCGCTGTTGGTGCAGACCACACCCTCCGGCTTGTGATAACGCCACAGGCGGGTCTGATCGGGCTGGGCGATGGCCTGCCCATCCACGGATATCCTTGTGTCGGCGGTGACCAGCGTTGCCGGCGTATCGATCACCTTGCCGTCGATTGTCACGCGGCCATCGGCGATCCAGCGTTCCGCCTCGCGCCGCGAACAGACCCCGGCCCGCGACAGGCGCTTGGCGATGCGCTCGCCTTTTTCTTCGGTCTCAGTGTCCATGGGTCAGCTTGCGGCCTTGATAAAGGCGCCGAAGATTTTGGAATCGCCCGGATCGATGCTGAATTCCGGATGCCACTGAACGCCGAGACAGAATTTCCTGCCCGGCAGTTCGATCCCCTCGATCACGCCGTCGGTTGCCACCGCGTCGACCACCACATCCTTGCCGATGGCCCGCACCGCCTGATGGTGGGCGCTATTGACCGACATGGTCTCGGTGCCGGTGATCCGGTGCAGCAGGGTGCCCGCCGTCACCGCCACATCATGGCCTGCCTCATCGCGCGGGTTGGGCTGTTCATGGGCCAGTGCGTTTTCGATTTCGTCGGGTATGTGCTGGATCAGCGTGCCGCCCAGGACGACGTTGAGAAGCTGCTGTCCGCCACAGATGCCCAGCACCGGCATATCGCGCTCGATGGCGCCCCTGGTTACCGCGATCTCGAAGGCAGTGCGCCGGTCCTTTGTCACCACCGTGTCGTGGCGGGTACTGTCGCCGAAGATCGCCGGGTCCACATCGAAGGCACCGCCGGTAATCACCAGACCCTGGATTGTATCGAGATAACTTTCCGCGATGTCGGGTTCATGGGGCAGGGGCACCGGCAGCCCGCCGGCGGCGGCGATGGCGCCGCAGTAATTCTCGCGCACTGCATACCAGGGAAACTTGGAATAGCCGCCCGGCTCTTCCGAATCCAGCGTTATACCGATGAGGGGACGTGACATGGCGGCAATGTAGGCCGGCTGGAAACAGGGTCAAGTACTGAAACGACCAAGCCGAAAAGAAAAGGGCGCCCGAAATCCGGGCGCCCTTCATGCCATGACTTACTGCGGCAGCTATTTCTTTTTCTTCTTGGTGTAGCCGAGAATATCCGCCGTCCTCTTCAGGATCGATTTCGGCGTTTTCATCAGCTTGGCGATATTGGCTTCCACCTGTTCACCGCTGAGCACGTAGAGTTCCATCTTGCGTTTCCTGGCATCGGCCAGGAAGGCCGGATCTTTCATGGTCTCCATGAAAATTTTGCGCAATGCCATGATGCGGTCATTGGGCACGTCCGGCGGGGTGCCGACGATGCGCGCCATGGACACCGGGGCCGACAGAAGCGCCGCGATGGGCTTGTATTCGGCCGACACAACGTCAACCAGCATGGGGACATGTTTGACGGCGGGGTCCGGATGCGGCGTCAGGCCGGCCTGCACCAGCACGCCGATCTTGTCGGTGCCGATCCAGTGCGGCCGGATCACATTCCAGCTTTGCCAGGACCCGCCGCGGGCCTGTGCTTCGCCGCTCTCCATGGCGTTTGTCATTTTCGCGGTCCCGCGATAGCCGGTGACGATCTTGAAGCGGGTGCCCACGGCCGAATTCAGGAATTTCGGAAAAATATAGGTTTCCGATCCCTTGCCCGACGCGGCGACAACGATTTCTTTCTTTTTTGCATCGTCCAGTGTCTTCGCCACGTGGCCCATGGCGACGACCATGCTGTTCAAGGCCGCCATATTGCCGATCCAGCGCATCTTGCTCATGTCGAACTTGATGCCGCGCGGGCGGATGAGCTGGAACAGCGGGTGGGTCCAGAACGGCGTGATAATGGCGGTGCCGTCCCGTGGCGCGACGTTATAGACATAGTTGGAGGCTTTGACACCGCCCGAACCCGGCATATTGACGACAATGGCGTTGGCTTTGCCGGGCAGGCGCTTGCCCATGTGCTGGACCAGTGTCCGCATGTAAAGATCATAGCCGCCGCCGGGCGAGGCGCCGATATAGAAGCGGACGGTTTTGCCCTTGTAAAAATCGGAGACGGAATCGGCCATCGCCGGTGCGCCGAGACCGGTGACGATACCGACGCCCGCCGTTGCCAAAATTATACGAATCGATCTTTTCACTGCGTCCTCCCGTGAGACTTTCCGCCACACATGCGGCCGGAATTAATTGGTCCCGCCCAGAGTAGGGAACAGGAACGGCCCTTGTAAAGGTCAAGCATCGTCGCCGGGTTGTGCTCCGCAAGGATTGGCCGCACTATTCGCCGAATTTCAATTCAGGGAGGACAAAATGGCGTTTTCAAGCTGGCGCGGCATCGTAGGCATCATCAAACCCACCATGAGGCCGGGCGGGCTGGAGGATATGATCCGCCTGTTACCGGAAGGGATTGGCGTGATCCCGCTATTCAACAACATCACCCGCGGCGATCGTTCCGAATTCAAAGAGGTGATGAAGGATTACGATGAAAAAGTCGCGATCCTGGCGGATCAGGGCTGCGATCTGATCCACCCCGAAGGCGCGCCGCCTTTCATGGTGATGGGCAATGCCGGCGAAGCCAAAAAAATCAAGGCGTGGGAACGTAAGCACAAGGTCAAAATCTTCACGTCCGGCACCAATCACGTTGCTGCGCTCAAGGCCCTCAAGGTCAAACGGTTTGTCGGCGCCAGCTATTTCTCCGGTGAGATCAACGATACGTTTGCCAGCTATTTCAAAAAAGAGGGTTTCAATGTGCTCGGCATGGAGGGCATCGATGTGCCGTTCAACCAGGTACAGACCCTGTCCACCGAACAGATATACACGTTCATAAAAGAGCTCGCGCTGAGGCACAAGAATGCGCAGGGGATCTATATGCTGGGCACCGGCTGGAAGGCGCTTAAGGCCATCCCCATGCTGGAACAGGATCTGGGCATCCCCATCGTTTATCCGGTAACCGCCCGCGTCTGGGAAATTCAGCGCCGCCTGTCCATCTATGAGCCCATCGACGGCTACGGCGCCATCCTGTCCGAAATGCCCGAGATGGTGAAGTAGTCCGCTTAGGGCTATCGGAAATCCGACCGGAGAGCCCCCAGCGCTGGGGACCAATCGCCATCGCGCCCCTGGCGGTATATTTGCGAACCGGGGAACCAGGGGGATTCGTCGCCGTCATACATCCATCGGAACTCCGGCGGATGGGGCACCAGCACGTGACAGGCGCGGCCTTGTGTGGCCCGTAAATGGACGTTGGTATTGCTGACGCAGATATAGGAATCCAGCAGGCCGGTCAGCGCCAGCATGGAGTCGAAATCGTCGTTGAGCGCGGTCAGATCATGGAGCGGAGCGCCGAGACTTTGGGAAAAACGCTCGATTTCTCCATCCTCCGGCAGGCGCTGGAGCGCAATGAACGTGCCGGAGAGTCCCCGCAGGGCGTTGGCGAATTCTTCCAGCGGTACCTGTTTGAAGATGGCATCGCGCTTGCCGGCCGTCCCGGCACGCCAGGTCACGCCCACATGGGGCGGCAGGCCCAGGGAGTCCAATGTTTGTTGCAACTCATTCACCCGTTCCGCAAGCGGCGGTATGAGAATGCTGGGCGGCAATGTATCGCCATCCGCCATTCCCAAGGCGTAGGGCAGGTCGCCAACGGCGATATTCGTGGTGCCGTCACCGCGCGGTGGTCCATCGGACAATGCCGTCACGCTGTCGGCGACGGAGGCACGTTGAAGCATCGGGATGAGCCGCCGGTCGCCGGCATAGTGTATTCGCGCGCCTCTTGCTTTGAGCTGGGACATGAACCGCAGGAAAAATAGCTCGTCGCCGAGCCCCTGATCCGCTTCCACGACGATGGTCTGTCCCGTGAGGTCGGCGGGCAGCCGGTCGCGGAATAAATAGCCGGCCCTCTGTTGAATACCCGGCCGTGCCCGGTAGTCGCTGGCTCCCGAACCAAAGGCGCCCCGCGCCAGCGCCAGCAACGCCCGATCGAATGTCAGCCCCTCATGGTCCGGGTTTTCTTCAAGGGCGCCGTCGAGAACTACCTTTGCCTCGTCCGGTTGGCCGCTGGCGGCCAGCGCGAGCGCATAATTGTCGAGGGTGTCCGGATGGTCAGGGCGAATGGCCAGCGCCCGCCGAATGGCGTCCAACGCCTCGTCATAGCGATAATGGCGCCACAGCAGCGATCCCAGATTGCTCCAGGCGCCGGCGTGACCGGGGTTTAATTCCGTGATTTTGCGGAATGTCTCCGTTGCGGCGCTCAACTCGCCCGCCTTCGCCTGCAGATTAGCCAGATTGAGGAGCGCGTCCTGATCGTCCGGCCGGGCGGTCAACACAGCCTCGATGGCCGCGGCGGCATCATCGAACCGGTTGGCCTCAATCAACGCGGCGGCCCGGCCGTTGCGAAGCGCCAGATTATCCGGCGCCGCCGCGAGCGCCGTGTCGTAATGGACGAGCGCCTCGTCGGCCCGCTGAAGCTGTTGCAGGATTTTACCCAGATTGGTGCGTGTCTGCAGATCCTGCGGCACCCGGGTCACGATGTCGTCGAGAAGTTTCGCAGCCTCGGTAAGACGACCCATCTCCGCCAGACAGAGGGCATGATTATTGGCTGCCGGCAGGTGAGCCGGTTCCATATTGGCGACACGGGAAAATTCTTCCGCGGCACCGGCCATGTCGCCCTGCGCCATTTTGGCGTTTCCCAGATTATAGCGGGCGTCCAGATAGGACGGGTCGATGGACAGGGCCTTGGTGAATCGCGCTATGGCATCGTCGATTGCGCCGCTCTCAAGCATCGCAATGCCCAAATTGCACAAATAGAACGGATGGTCGGGATTGATTTCGAGCGCCCGGGTGATCAGCGACTTCGCGTCATCCAACGCGCCCCGCTGCAGGTGGAGAACGCCCAGGAGATGAAGCGCGTCGGGGTTGCCGGGGTTGCCCTCAAGGATCCGGCCATAGAGCGTTTCCGCTTCGTCCAGCCGGCTGGATTGATGCAGCCCGACAGCCTCGTCGAGGGTTGGGTCCGGACTCATGGGATGCTAGGCGAGGCTTTTTTTCGCGAGGGACGCCTTGTAGTCGGTTTCCTCTGAAAGCCAGAGATCGGCGTAATCCACATCCCGCCATTCATCGAACCAGGGGCCGCCCCGCGTGAGGTGAACGACGTTGGGGTGTCCAGTGTCGGGTTTCTGGTTCCACCCTTCGAGCCAGTTCCAGGTTTCCGGAACGGCGCCGATCAAATCGTCGTCCAGCCACTGGAAGCGGTGGAGGAAGGCGCCGGATTCCGTATTGGCGATGTCGGCGGTGAGCGCCGCGTTGGCGGGATGGCCGCAATTATAGAGGACCATGCTCGACCAGTTCTTGCGCGGATACTGGGTCTGGGCGCGATGGTCCATCTTCCATTCTTCCTGGGGTCGGTGGTCATGATGAACGCACATGATGGCGTAACGGTCATCGACCAGCTCGACCAGCTCTCTGATGTCGGCGAGCCACAGGAAATCGCAATCGCAAAACAGCGCCCAGCCCTGATGATTCTGCAGATGCGGCACAAAAAACCGGGTGTAGGTAAATTCGGTCGAGGCCAGCGGGTCCAGCTCGCGCGTATACAGCCCTTGGTCACGGAGCTCATGCTGTTTGATCGGTATGACGGTGGTCGGAATGGTCGCGCGTTCCAGGAGCGAGTGGCGACACACCTGATAGGCGATGTCTTCGCGCGAATCCCAGCCCACATAGACCGGAAAAGGGGTGTTGCTCATGTTTGTCCTTCCTGCCCCATTTCTGACGTACCTCCCAAGCGCTGTCCAGCCCCATTTGGATGGTGTTCCAACGTGCCGCGTTTTGCCCCGTGAAAAGAGTCAGCCGCTCCCGTAAGACGCTGTCAGGTCCGCGGTCAAAGCCTCGAAGGCCGGCGCCCATCCGGTGGCAAAGGTCTCGCGATATACCCTTGTTCCGGGGAACCACGGCGATTCGCCGCCCGAATTCATCCACCGGTAATCGGCTGGGTGGGGAACCAGCACGCGGCTGGTCCTGCCCAGAGCCTCTCGCAGATGCACGTTGGTGTTGCTTACGCAGATATAGTCGTCGAGGCATTCGAGCAGGGCGAGCATGGCGTCTAAGTCTTCATTGAGCTCTGTCAGATCAAGGATTTCGCGGCCGGCGGCCTGAGAAAAATTGTTGATTTCGCCGGCATCGGGATTGCGTTGCAGCGCGATGAGGGTGCCCGATGTCTCCCGGAGGGCGCCGGCCAGAGCCTCCGCCGGGGCGATCTTGGACAGGCGGTTGCGCTTTTGAAGACCGGCCCGCCAGGTGACGCCCAGATAGGGCGGTTCACCGAATGCCGCGAGCCGGGTTTTCATTTCCTCCACCAGTGCCGGTTTGGGCGTGAGACGGATCGTCGGTGGTATATCCTGTTCGGTCTTCATGCCCAGAATGTGAGGCAGGTCGGCGGCGGAAACCCAGAGGGCGATGGAGTCGGGCGGCGCTGCCTGCGTCTCATCGAGAACGGTCTCGAGAAAGGGCAGCGGTTCGATCATGGTGAGGATCGGGCCCTGGCCCCGATAGGTAATGGCGGCGTTGCGGGCCGCAAGCTCCCGGACAAAACGCAGGAAGTAGATTTCGTCGCCGAGACCCTGGTCGCGCAGTACCAGGATGTTCTGTCCCGATAAATCGTCGGGCAGGGACGTTCGATGGAGGCGGTCGCCATATTTCACGATGGAGGGACGTGTCAGATAGTACCGCCATCCTTCTTCGAAACGGCCCTCGGCCAGCAAGGCCAGCGCGCGATTGGCAATGGCGGTTTCAGAGTTGGGGTTGAGGGCCAGTGCCCGGTCATAGGCAATGATCGCTTCTTCATATCGGCCCATGGCCCGCAGCACCGTGCCCAGATTCTGATGGGCTTCGACAAAGCTCGGATTGGCCTCTATGGCCCGGTCCAGGGCATCTTTTGCATCTTCCAACTGTCCCAGATCATCGAAGGAAAGCCCCAGAGAAAGCCAGCTATTGGCATCATTGGGGTTCAGCTTGAGCCCTGTTTGCAGGGCCGCTATGGCTTCCGTGGGGCGATCGACATCACGTAGCAGCGCGCCCAGCCTTTCGTAGGCTGGCGCATAGCCTGTATCAAGGACGATCGCCCTTTGCAGCGCGGCAATGCACCCCTCTTTGTCCCCTTCTTGAAAAACAATGCTGGCCACATTGAACTGCGCCTCGGCTGAGCCGGGTTCGATTTCCGCGGCCTGACGATAGTGATAACCGGCCCGCTCTCTATCGTTGGAATCCGCATACAGCCCGCCCAGCGCGGTATGGATGTCGGCATTGGCCGGTGTGTGCTGCACAGCTTCGCTGAAAGCGGTGATCGCCTCCCCGACTCTCCCGCTCTGTGCCAGCAGATCGCCAAGATTGCATCTAGCCTCCACATAATGTGGATCGAGGATGACGGCCTGCTGAAAAGCACTGATCGCGTCCGAGGGTTGATCTAACCCTCTCAGGACCGCACCCCGGCTGTTATGAAATTGAGCGACGTTTGGGGCGATATCCAGCGCGCGGTTTATATGAGCCAGCGCCTCTTCGTGATCATTTTGATGATGCCGGGCAAGTCCCAGGAGATGCAGGGCATCGGCGTTCTCGGGATGTGCGGACAACACCTGCCGGTATATTTTTTCGGCAGCGGCCGGATTGCCGGTCTGATGCTGTTGGATCGCCTGTCCGAGCAGCCTCTCGATAGCCGCCTGATCCAATTCCATCTCCGCCTTTCGCGATTTCTGCTGCGAGGCCCGCCGTTCCTTACGGTTCACCGAGGCCGCTCCACCCTGTGCTCCACATGAGGCGATTGTAGGCACAGGGGGCAGGAGCAACAAGCGTCCGGCGATACAGCGCCTTGACGATCGGAAGCGGGGCCATCATCGTGCGGCGCTATGACAGGATCCGGTTTATCACCCCAGCAGGGCTATATGGAACTGGTCCTCGCCGAGGCCGCCGAGGCGGCGCTTCGCGAGGAGGTGCCGGTGGCTGCCCTGGTGGTCGATCCGCAATCGCGGGAGATACTATCCATCGCCAGCAACCGCACCGAAGAGCTTGCGGATGCCACGGCGCATGCGGAGCTGATCGCGCTCCAGGAGGCGGCCAAGGTCTTCGGTGGCGCCCGTCTGTTCGGATGCGATCTGTACGTGACCCTGGAACCCTGCCCCATGTGTGCCGCGGCCATCTCCCTGGCCCGGATCAGACGGCTCTATTTCGGCGCGCCTGATCCCAAGAGCGGCGGTGTCGAGCATGGGCCCCGTATCTTTCAGCAGGCGAGCTGTCATCACCGGCCCGAGATCTATGGAGGAATTGATGAAGTCCGGGCGGGGCGGATTTTGAGCGATTTCTTCCGGGAACGCCGCTAATCAACAGGTTGAAATTCCTTTTTTAGTGCAACTCGGTTAACTCCTTGTTGACGCTAATTTTTCACCCGATTTTTAAAATTTCGCCGGAAACTGGCCCCTCGTCGGTTGATTGATCTTGGGAAGAAAAATGGAAAAGCGGGCACTTTCCCTATTCTCGTTTGTCCCTATTTTTGTGGGGGTTCGGGCCTTTATCGTGCTATCCTTAAGCGCCGTGGTTTCGGTTGTCTTTGCTGCCTCCGCGGCCGCGGAGACCCCTCCGCCGAAGAAAAAGGATGCCATATTTGATGAAAACAAAATTCATCAGGTTTCGGTTTTCAGCTACATGCAGACCATGGGCGGCCGCGGGCCATCCCAGCCGGTCCTGGTGACACTGAATGTTAAGGGCCCCGAGGCTCTTGCGGAGTTTTGCGATAACCAGCCAAGCGTCAATGAGGCCGTGCTTCAAATTTTATCGCGCGATCGGGGCAGGGCCGGAAAAAAGGCGGTTCTCAAATCCGTCAAAAAGCCGCTTCAAAAAGCAGTAAACAGGGTGCTGGCTGGAAAACCGGTGAAAAAAATCGAGACACGCTCCGCGCGCACGCCTGCGGAATTTAGTCGCGAAATGACGCATACAAGAAAAGCCTGCAAGGCTATCCAGGGTTAGAGCCTTTTCCGAAAAATAAAAACCGGCGCCGCTGATGAGTGACGCCGGTTTTTTATTGGCACAAGCATTAATCCTTGAAGCCGTATTCCTTCCACCGGCTATTCACCAGGTCCATGTCCTCCTTGTGAGGTATGACCATGGCAGGATAGCGATCGCCGCCATATTGTTCTTCGGGTTCGAAATCGAGATTGACGGTAGCGTCGATCAGGACACGGCACCACTTGCCCGTACCGAATTGCTCCGGGTTGCGGTCTTTTAGCCGCGTGCTGGGATCCAGCAGCGAGCCGTAGTTAGCTGGAAAAAAGACGATGTCGTCCTCCGCCGCGTTAACCCGATAGGCAAAGGCCCAGTCAACCGAGCCGTAATCATGGATGTCGATATCGTCATCCAGCACCCACACATTCTTGTAACGCAGATGGGACGCGTTGGAGCCCCACAGCGCGGCGGCCGCCTGTTTGGCCTGGCCGCGATAGGTCTGGTGCAGCTGGATAAAGACAGTGGTGCCGTTATTGGCCGGTGAGCAATGGACGTCGGTCACACCGGGGACACCGGCGCGTTCCAGCACGTTCCAGGCGACACCGGCGCGCTGCACCGAACTCATGACGCTGTTCTCGTTCAGCATCTTGGGCAGCGTGCCTTCCAGCGTGCCGCGGAAGACGGGATCGTTGCGATGGGTGATGCAGGTGACCTTGGTGACGTGCTTGGGGCCCTGATCGCCGCCGAAATAGCCGGTATATTCGCCGAACGGCCCTTCCATCTCGAAGGTCGAGGGATCGTCGTCGATATAGCCTTCAACCACCATCTCCGCACTGGCCGGAACCATGAGGTCGACGGTTTCGCATTTGACCAGCGGAACAGGTGCCCCGCGAATGGCGCCCATGACATCGTATTCCGAAACGCCGGTCGGCACCGGGGCCGAGGCGCAATAGGGCATGCAGGGTTCCCAGCCATAGACATGGGCGACAGGCATTTTTTCGCCCCGTTCGCGCCATTTCTGGAAGTGAACGCCCCAGTTCTGGGCGCGCCACAACAGCACCGGCAGGGTATCCTTCTGTCCGATCATGCCGCGATAGATGCCCAGATTATGTTCGCCGGTGTCCGGATCCTTGGTGATGGTGGCCTGGAAAGTATTGATGTAGCGGCCGCCATCTTCGCGATGCCATTTCGGAATCGGGAAATCGAACAGATTGATGTCGTCGCCCTTGAGGATGTTCTCCTTCACCGGCCCATCGCTCACCTCGACGGGCTTCACCTGCTGCGTGAGGTAAAAGCGGGTTGCCTGCACCAGATCCCGCACCGGCGCATCCTTGGGCAGCCCCAGCGTCATGGCGAGACGGGTGTAATTGGACATGCCGCCGGTGAAGAGCTGGCTGCATCGTGAATCCGAGCCGTTGTAGCCGGAGATATTCTTGAACAGAAGCGCCGGGCCTTCACCGGTGCCGAACGCCTTGCGGGCGACGGTGCCGAGCTCGCAGTCCCAATGGACTTCGGCATCTATTTCCTGAATTTCCTCCTCGTCGCGCAGCGCATCGATCCAACCCCGAAGGTCGTCGAATTCGCGGGGTTGCAGCCGGTTGGAGACGCCGCCAAAGGCGTCCAGATCACTTTTGTTCGTTGCCATTTTCTCTCAGTCGTTTGTGTGGTTGTGAATGAATGAAAATCCTCAGACCTGAAGCCCCTTGCCCCATTTATCGAGGCCTAGATCCGACCATCGTGCGCGTACGCCATCGGCGTCGGCCTTCTCCGGATGAACGGTTGGCGGATAACGGCGGCCCTGGGCGTCGGGCTCGTAATCGAGATTGATGGTGCAATCCATCAGGACCCGATGCCACTTGCCGGTGCCGAACAGATGCACGTTTGAATCGCGGGCCCGCACGCTGGGATCGAGACCGGCGCCCCAGTTGGACGGATAGACAATGAGATCGTCCTCGCCGGCATTGAACCGCCAGGCAAAGGCCCAGTCGACCGCGGCGTAGTCGTGAATATCGATATCGTCGTCAACCACTGTGACATGCTTGTAGCGCACATGGGACGCCGAATTGCCCCACAGGGCGGCGGCGACCTGCTTGGCCTGACCGCGATAGGTCTGGTGAAGCTGGACGACGATGTTGACGCCGGCCTGTATCGGTTGGCCAAACACATCCGTGACACCCGGCACGCCGGCCGATTCAAGGGCATTCCAGGCAATGGCCGAGCGCATGATGGAACTCATCACCGGATTTTCGCCAAGGCTTCCCGGGACGGCGCCTTCCATGGTGCCGCGGAAGATGGGATCGTTGCGGTGCGTGATGCAGCTTATCTCGGCGACATGCTTTGGCGTGGTTTCCAGCGCGTAATAACCGGTGAATTCCGCATAGGGGCCTTCGGGCCGGAAGGTAGACGGGTCGGTGGAGATCCAGCCTTCGATGACGATTTCCGCGTTGGCGGGGACCTTCAGGGGCACTGTCTCGCAATCAACCAGCTCGACCGGCTCGCCCCTTATGGCGCCCATCACGTCATATTCCGAGACGCTGCGCGGGATCGCCGCGCCACCGGTGAACCCCATGGAGGGTTCCCAGCCGATGACAAAGGCCACCGGCATCTTGGTGCCGGCTTCGGCATGCTTGGCATAGTGATTGCCCCAGCCCTGGGCGCGCCACAGAAGCACCCCGATATTCTTGGGATCCAGCACCATGCCGCGATAGATGCCGATATTGTGGACATCGCTATCGGGATCCTTGGTGACGCAGCCCGCATAGGTCAGGGCGTAACGTCCGCCATCGCCACTGTTCCATTTGGGGATGGGGAACTTCAGCAGATCGATGTCGTCGCCGGTGACGATGTTTTCCTTTACCGGACCGGTTTTGACGTTGGTGGGTTCGATGCGTTCGTTGAAGATGGTCCGGCAGACGCTGACCAGGTCGCGCGTCGGTGTGTCGCGCGGCAGGCCCAGCATCATGGCGAGGCGGGAAAAGCTGCCCTGACCGCCGGTAAACACCTTGCCGCAAACAGAATTTTCGTCGTTGTAATCCGTTATATTGTTGAACAGAAAGGCCGGGCCGCTGCCCGTTCCCTGCGCCATCCGGACAATGGTGCCTAGCTCAACGTCCCAATTGACTTCCTGATCGATCTCGGCGATTTCGCCGGCGTCCCGCAAGGCATCAATCCAGCCACGCAAATCGCCGAAGGCCGTTGGGATACGATTTTCAAACGCGTCGGCGCCGTCAGCCATACAAAGCTCCAGACAAATTAGGTGTTACAGACGATAAGAACACGCCCGAGATGGCGCTATTTCTAATCCATACGGTACCGTACGTCCAGACACCCGCTTGTCGGGTCTGGTATGTAAATAATGCGCGGAGAGCGATTAATCCTCATCCCTCAGAACCGCGTGAATCATCCAGTGACCGATAGCGATCAGCTCGTAGTCCTTGCGGAAATAGCCCAGCATCTGGATGCCGAGCGGCATATGGTCCTGGGCCAGTAGCGGCACGTTAAGAGCCGGTACGCCCAATATGGACGATTGTTCGCCATAGACCACATTCCCCACGGGTATGCCCTCCGGCGCCGGGCCGGTTGCATTGAGTGTGATGTGAGCATCGTACTTGGCGGCCAGCGCTTCGTGACGGGCGCGGGCGCCGATACTCCATTCCAGCGCTTCCTCATAAACTTCCGGTGTGACGTCGTCGGCTGCTTGCGACCGGTTGTAGACCCGCTCCCCTAGCTTGTCGGGAGAACGGTCGGCATACATCATGAGCGGCCATCTTCCCTCATAGGTCAGCGTGGTTTCCATGACCTCGCGGAGTTTGATCAGATCCTGCTCGTAGGCTTCCAGATCCGGGTCCTGCGCGCGGCCGACGATTTCAACGCCGCGCCGTTCCAGCTTGCGGATCATGTCATTGAAGATGGCACGGGTTTCTTCCGGCGTTTCTGTCCAGCCCGCCGTGTCGATGCGGGCCAGCCGAACCGGCTTCTTGGCTTTCGGCAGGGAGGCCTCCCCCTTGAGGCTGGGATGGCCGGGATTGCCACCGGCGTTTCGAGACAGCCAATAGGCGGTGATCCAGCTATCGGCCAGCGATCCGGCGAGTATGCCCAGATGACAGATGCTGGGCGCCGACGGAAAGCCGCCGCCCGTATGGATGGCCCCGAAAGATGGCTTGATGGTCCAGGTACCGTTAAAGCAGGCTGGCCGCAGGACCGAGCCGCGCACCTGGGTGCCGGTTGCCACCGGAACCATGCCGGATCCCACCGCGGCGCCCGATCCGCTGGACGATCCGCCCGGTGTCCGGTCCGTATCCCACGCGTTGCGTGTTGGCCCGGGGGCGCCAAAGGCGAATTCGGTGGTGACCGTCTTGCCCACCATGACAGCACCGCCGCGGCGCAAATAATATACGCAGGCGGCATCCCAATCGGATTTGTTGCCCTCGAACAGGGGACTGCCCAGCTGCATGGGCATATCCTCGGTCTCGAACACATCCTTCATGGCAAACGGCATGCCGTCGAGCGGAGACAGAGGTTGCCCGTTCTTGTAGCGGGCGGACGCCGCATCGGCTGCCTCGCGGGCCCGGTCGATGCTGAAGCTCACAAACGCCTTGATGTCCGGTTCGCGGGCATTGACTGTCTCGAGACACCGTTCGAGATAGGCCCGTGGCGTGTCCGACCCGTCGAGGAACGCCGGAATTTTGTCGTAGAACGTCAGAAGATTGGCATTGGCCGGATCATATTTGGTTTTCATCTCGAAGGGCCTCCCTTGCCGTCACGTGCCCTCTTACCTTATGCGCCATGACCATTGCCGCATAGGGGCAGTGCGATTGAAACGGTTCAGGGATAGGTGAGGGCACTTTGCCGCATAGGGGCACACTTACTTGAATCGGGCAGATGCGAAGGCTAACCTACGGTCATCGATTTGGAGATTTTAGATGCCCAAACTACTGACCGAAGATCAGGTGGAGACCTACCACCGCGATGGATTCCTGGGTCCAGTCGACTTGCTGACCGCCGAAGAAGCGGCCGAGCTGCGCCGCAAGATCGAAGAGGTCGAGGCGAAATGGGGCAGCCAGATTCAGGCGCGCTGTAAAATCAAGGCTCATCTGCCGTTCGAGTTTCTGGTGAACGTGATTTCCCATCCGCGGCTGCTTGATGCGGTGGAAGACCTTATCGGGCCCGATATATTGTGCTGGGGGTCGAGCTTCTTTCAGAAAGAAGCCCACGATCCCGGCTTTGTGTCCTGGCATCAGGATTCCACCTATTACGGTCTTGAGCCGCCGGATACGCTGACCGCGTGGATCGCCGTCTCTGACAGCAATCATGAAAGCGGCTGCATGGAGTTCATTCCGGGCTCCCACGACCAGGGCATCTATGACCACGAAGAATTCAAGTCCGACAAAAATCTGCTGTCGCGGGGCCAGACCATTGTTGGTGTCGATGAGTCCAAGGCCATCCCCATGGTGCTCAAGGCGGGGCAGTTTTCGTTTCACAAGGAAGATTGCGTGCACGGCTCGGCGCCCAACAATTCCGATGACCGCCGCATCGGATTCTCGATCCATTATGTGCCGCCGACCGTTAAGGAGACCGGTTTTCCAGGCGCCTCCGCCATGGTTCTGCGGGGCCGCGATACGGAAGGCCATTGGGGGGTCGATATGAAGCCCAAGGGCGACTGGGACGAGGCGTGCCTGGCTGAGCTCGATCGGGTTGCCACCATGTATAATTCTACGGCACCCAAGGACCGGGAGGCCATGCGCTGACCGCGTCGATTCTGCCGCAAAGCCAAACCTGCGATCTTTCAGACCTTAAAGTCGCCTGGCGCGAGGCGGGGCAGGGCCCGGCCCTGGTGCTGCTGCACGGAATCGGCGGGTCATCGGACAGCTGGGAATACCAGCTGAGCCATTTTTCCGCCGACTATCGCGTCATCTCGTGGGACATGCCGGGCTATGGGGAGTCCGGTAATCTGGAGAGCGCGACCCCGGCGGTCGATGATTATGTCTCCGCTTTGGCCGGTCTGTTGGAGGCCCTTGGCGAAACGCGGGTTCATATGCTGGGTCAATCCATCGCCGCCCTGATCGCGGCCCGGTTCACCGCTAGATATCCGGACCGGACGGAATCTTTCATCTTTGCTCATGGTCTGACCGGCCTTAACGGATTGCCGGCGGTGGCCCGTGACAAGGCAAAGGCCGGGCGCCTCGAAGTGTTCGACGCCATGGGGCCGGTACGGTTTGCCCACGAAAAAGGCCCCGCCATCATGAGCCCCGGCGTGTCGGACGAGGCGCGCGAAAAAGCGGTGGGTATTATGGCGAGGGTGCGGCCTGATGGGTTCCGTCAGGCCGTGGAAATGCTGGCGTCATCGGATTTTTTCGACGATGCCCCCCATATTGCCGCGCCGTCGCTTGTGCTGTGTGGCGCCGATGACCCGGTGTCACCGGAACCGGTGTGCCGATCGGTGGCAGGGGCGTTGCCCAACGCGGCCTTTCATCTTCTGGACGGGGTTGGGCATTATTCGGCATTGGAAAACCCCGGGCTTTTTAATAGGGCGTTGGAAACGTTTCTATGCTCCCTGCCCGACGGCTCCATATAAAATTCGGCGATCCGCCGGTCACTCTTCTCTTGGAAGCGGCACCGAAGCTGTGTAGGTTTCCCGTTGTAAAAAAATATCGAAATTTTTCGGGAGACGATTTGAGATGAGAATTGGCACTTTTGTCATCACGGCTGCTGTAGCGACAGGTTTCGCGCTGCCGGCCTTCGCACAGAGCACATATTCTATTGGGACCAACAAGCAGGGCTCGCTGGCTTTCGGTGTTGGAACCGCGGTTTCCAAGCTGATGAACGATAAGGCGGGCCTGCTGTTTCGCGTCAAACCGGGTGGCGGATCCTCCTCCATCGTGCCGCAGATGAATGCCGGCAAGGTTGATTTCGGTGTAAACAATGCCGCGGAATCGCGCTTTGCCCGCTTTGGCAAGGGGACGTTCAAGGGTAAACCCCATAAGAATTTTCGTCTTGTGGGAATGGTCTACCCGTTGCGCATCGATTTGGCCGTGCCCAACAATTCGCCGATCAAGACCATCGCCGACGCCAAGGGCATGCGCATGGGCAATAAATTCACCGCCCAGACTATTCTTCAGTTCATCCAGTCGGCGCTTCTCGCCAATGGCGGGCTCAAACAGTCCGATATGAAGAACACGCCCTATTCGCGTTACGTGCCGACCGGTAATGACATGGCGCGCGGCAAGCTCGACATCGCGACGGTGGCGCCGGGTTCAGGGGCCTCGAAAAAACAGCACGCCATTTTGAAATCCCGGGGCGGATTACGGTTCCTGTCTCTTGACCCGTCACCAGCGGCGGTCAAGCGGATGCAAGCCGTCTATCCGGAAAGCTTCCTGATGACCATCCAGCCGTCACCGGCGACACCGGGCGTCATGGGTCCGACGCGGGTGATTGCGTATCCGTATTTCCTGACCGCCGGGGCGCACGTTTCGGCCGATGTGATTTACAAGGTCGTTAAGACCATGCACGCCAACAAGGCCTATCTGAAGGCCGCGAACAGCCGGTTCAACCTGTTCAGCCCGAAGGGGATGAAGGCGACATCGCCGGTTGCGTATCACCCTGGTGCGCTCAAGGCGTACAAGGAACTCAGCAAAATGTAATGATCTGATCGGGCGCCCCGCCTGACGGTGGGGCGCCCGATCGTTTCAAACAAGAATCATGGCCGAAGAACTCAACGAAAATACCGCGCAGTCCGACTCGCGGGCGGGCCAGATGTTTGTCAACGCCGCCGCTGCGTTGATTACCATCACCTGCGTTCTGTGGGCCATCGAAGCCCAGCGCTGGTTTGACCTGACCTTCTTTCCGCAATCGGTTCTCGCTCTGATACTGGGATTTTCGGTGTTTATTGCCTGGCTTTCCATGCGGGCGAACCGAACCGCGGGCGGTACTGTCCCGTGGTATGACTGGATTGGCGCGACCGTCGGGCTGGCGACGCTGCTCTTTATCTCGCTGGATTACGAACGTCTTTCCGAGACCTATGGTAACCGCACCGACGAGGCGCTGGTCCTCGGCGTTCTGGTGCTGGCGACGGTGCTTGAAGCGCTGCGTCGGACAACCGGATACGCCCTGCTGTCCGTGGTTGGGGTGTTCTTTATTTTCGCGCTCCTGGGACACTATGTTCCGGGTGACATGAAGGCGCTTGAGGTCGGCTGGAACGAACTTGTCACCGATCTCGGACTCGATGCCGGGGCGGCCTATGGCACGCCGTTGCAGATCGGCGCCGAAGTGGTTGTTGTTTTTATTTTCTTTGGTCAGCTTCTGCTGCTGACCGGCGGTGGGGAGTTCTTCACCAACCTCGCCATGGCCGGGTTCGGCAAGCGGCGCGGCGGCGCGGCAAAGATTTCCGTTGTTGCCTCCGCCCTGTTCGGCTCCATTTCCGGCAGCGCCACATCCAATGTCGCCTCGACCGGCGTGATCACCATCCCGCTCATGCAGCGTTCCGGTTATTCGGCGGAGAATGCCGGCGCCATCGAGGCGGTTGCGTCGACCGGCGGTCAGTTCATGCCCCCCATCATGGGGGCCGCCGCCTTCCTGATGGCGGAGTTCCTCGAGATTGAATACCAGAAGGTGGTGCTGGCCGCGCTGATTCCGGCGCTGCTGTATTATTTCGCTGTCTTTGTGCAGGTCGATCTTATCGCCGCCAAGGAGAAGATCAGCGTTGCCGATTCAGACCTGCCTGATGTGCGCAAGGTCCTACGGGAAGGCTGGCATCTGATTATCCCCTTCGTCGTGCTGTTGGTTGCCCTATTCGAATTCTGGGTAGAGGCGCAGGAAGCTGCCATCTATGCCTGCATCGCCATTGTCGTGCTCGGCATGTTCCGATCCTATGCGGGGCAAAAGATAACCCTTGCGTCGTTTCTCAGTTCCTTCGTCAATGCCGGCAAGATCACGGTTGAGCTGATTCTGATTCTGGCCTCCGCCGGATTTGTCATTTTTATCATTTCGACCACCGGATTTGCCTTTGCCCTGACCCAGGCGCTGGTGGCGCTGGCCGGCCAGAACGTCATCCTGCTTCTGATTATCGCGGCGATCACCTGCATCATTCTCGGCATGGGGATGCCCACATCCGGGGTCTATGTACTGCTCGCCTTCCTGGTCGCACCGGCCATTGTCGAAGCCGGCATCGAGCCCATGGCCGCGCATCTCTTCATTCTCTATTTCGGCATGATGTCGATGATCACCCCGCCGGTTGCGCTCTGCGCCTTTACCGCGGCCGCCCTCACCGGGGCCAGCGCCATGACGACGGCGGTCAAATCCATGAAATTCGCCTGGACCGCTTTTATTATTCCGTTTGTCTTTGTCTTCGGGCCGGGGCTCCTGATGATCGGCGATACCGGCAACATTCTGCTGAGTATCGCGACCGCTGCGATCGGGGTTTATCTGATCTCTGTCTCATTCGCGGGGTATTTCAGTCGGGAACTGAACGGTGTAACCCGACTGCTGCTGGTGGTTGCCGGTTTCGCGGCCCTCACGCCGGCCAGTGCGACCTCGCTGGGAATCCTCGCCGATCTGGCGGGTGTCGCCCTTGGCGCGCTTGTTCTGCTGCGGGAATATTACGTGGGCCGGCGGCTGGTCAGCGGCGCGGCGGAATAGCCGGTTTAAATTTTCGGCCGTTCCCTTACCAGGCTCTTGCCCTTTTCGAAGATCTCATCGGGCCACGGCGCTGATTTGCGGGCGATGGTGTCCAGCGATACGCACACCTGATCGTTGACGGCGCAGACCTCATCGGTGGTGGCATCTATCATCACGCCCCATACATGCAGGCTTTTAGGCGTGAAGTTGATCAGGCAGGTCCGTATCTGGATCAGGTCGCCTGGCAGGATCTCGCGCTTATATTCGAAATTTTCGGTCACCGCCGCCATGCCGCGGTTATTGGCTTTCATATAAGCCGGTGTGATGCCTGCCGTGGTGAAGCTGAAATACGCCGCCTCGTTAAATGCCCGGCTGTAATAGCGCACGTTGGCATGCCCCATATGGTCTGTTTCCATGGGGTAAAACATGCCCTGATAGGCAATAGTGAAATCTTTGAAACGGTCCAGTGGTGACATGATCCCTTTGTCCATACGGCAGAGTACGGAAATCGCCGCGGACTATAAACCGGGACCGAAATGTGTCAATCCGGTTCAGACCCCTTTGCCTCGATGTGCGCGACGTTCCTTGGGGGTCTGACAACTGTCGCCACAAAACCACACTGTTGCCACAGTGCGCCAGAAATCCGAAAAACAAACACGCTGGAGTGACGATGGATCACATCAAAGACAATCTAAAACACCTGAAAGATATTCGAGATTGAAGTAATTGGGATTTCAGACGCCGCTGCACTGGCCGGGGGCGTCGATCGATCCGGTTCCGGGCAATCATGTCACTCACATTAAGGCGTGCGGCGCTACGTGAAATTCGTCCAATAGGGGTAGTTTTCAGGGGGTTTATGCAATCACGAATAGGTGATTTTTAATCTCAAAATGAACACGAAATCATCATCAACAATGGGTTTTTTATCCCAGATAAGTGATTGCCCTTGAGACGAGTTGAGTTCTGTCTTCTCCGCCCCTTCGGTACCTTGGATATGGCACTGTGTCCGGGGGTTTCTCCTTTGCAAAAGACAAAATCGATACGTCTTCACGGGGTGATGCTAACGCGGCCGGCGTCGTTTCCTCGTTTCGGTGCACTGAATTTTGGCCGAAACGAAACAAATCATCCCAAGTAAATCGGAGGGGAATGTGAAAAAGCAACTACTGACAACAACTGCGCTTGTCGCGGCGGGTGCGCTCGCCACTGCAAGCACAGCCTCGGCTGTCCAGCTCAAAGTGGGCGGCTATATGGAAGGCATCATCGGTGTTGCCGACGATGACCGTCCGTTCACAGCTGGCGGCGATCCGGGCACCGGTTTCGACGTTCAGCAGGACGGTGAAATACACTTCAAGAGTGCTACCACGCTCGATAACGGTCTGAAGATTCGGACCCGGCTTGAGCTTGAGGGCTTCTCTAACGCACCCGGTGCGACCACCAATGGCGATGAAATCGACGAAGCGTACATCGCGATCAGCGGCAAGTGGGGCGAAGTCCGCATTGGTTCGGAAGATAACGCCGCGCATCTGATGGTCACCCCGACCATGGGTTCGTGGGCAACCAACGTCGGTCAGAACCTCAACTTCGACGTCACCGACTGGCTCGCTCGGCCATCCGGGCATAAGGGCGCCGGGTTCTCCCGTATGCAGGTCGGTGAAGGCGATGCGGAGAAGATCACTTACTTCACCCCGCGCGTTGGGGGCTTCCAGGCCGGTGTCAGCTATATGCCGTCCGGCGATGAAGACAATCAAAGCGTCAGCACCGCGACGGTCGATATCGTCAATGGCTGGGCCGTCGGCACCAACTATCGTGCCAAGTTCAGCAATGTTGGTGTTGGTCTCGCGGCTGGTTACGCGGAAGCGCAGCCTGCCCAAGGTACGGCTGGCACGCTGGTTGCACCGAGCGATCCCAAGGGTTATTCGGCATCCGGTAAGATCAGCTTTTCCGGCGTTACGCTGGCCGCTGGCTATGTACGGTTTGTCAACCGTGATGGACCCACCACTACCGATAACGGCGGTAACGCGCTTGATCTCGGTGCCAAGTACGACTTTGGCAAGAACCATGTGAGCATTGGTTACGTCCGGAACGAGTCCGAAGCCGACCGAGCGGTGGCCGGTGAGGACGAGTCCGATCGTATGCTGATCAGCTATCGCCGGGATCTCGGTCCGGGCATCCAGTATCGTCTGAACTTCCACTACGCCGATTTCCAGGGTGAAAACGCTGGTAGTGCAGACGACAACGAAGGCGTCGCGGTCAGTACTTCCGTGCGTCTCGCGTTCTAAATCTTCGATTTAGGATGTGTTCTCGTTAAGGCTGCCGGTTTGTCTCGCAACAGACCGGCCAAGAGGAGGGGTGGTGAAAGCCATCCCTCTTTCTTTTCGGCTTCTTCTTGTCCGCTATTTTCTGTCTATGGCGCGCCAGCCGATATCGCGGCGGCAAAATCCGCCCGGCCAGTCGATGAGATCGACAGCTTCATAGGCGCGGGCCTGCGCGTCGGCGACGGTCACGCCAAGGGCCGTGACGCCTAGCACGCGCCCGCCTGTCGCGACGATGGAGCCGTCTTCGCTGGTGGCCGTGCCCGCGTGGAATATGGTGACGTCTTCAACGTCGGCGGCCGCGTCCAGCCCGCCGATTTTGCTGCCCTTGTCGTAGGAGCCGGGATAGCCGTTCGCCGCCATGACCACTGTCAAGGCGGGCTCATCGTACCAGCGGAGATCGAAATTCTTCAGTACGCCGTCAGCGGCGGCGATCAGCGCCGGCAGCAGGTCCGACTTCAGGCGCATCATGAGGACCTGACATTCCGGATCGCCGAACCGGACATTGTATTCCAGCAGCCTCGGCTCGCCCTGATCGATCATCAATCCGGCATAGAGTACCCCCTTGTACGGCGTCCCTTCCGCTTTCATGCCGGCCATGGTGGGGGCGATAATCGTCTCCATAATGGTCGCTACCATGGCGTCGGTCACGATGGGCGCCGGCGAATAGGCCCCCATCCCGCCGGTATTGGGCCCGGTATCGCCGTCGCCGACCCGCTTATGATCCTGAGCCGATACCAGTGGCAGTGCGGTTTCGCCATCGCAAAGGGCGAAAAAGCTGGCCTCTTCGCCGGCCAGAAATTCCTCGATCACGACTTCAGCCCCGGCGTTGCCGAACGCGCCGCCTTCCAACATGTCCTCTACCGCTGTATCGGCCTGTTCCATGGTCTCTGCGATGATCACACCCTTGCCGGCGGCCAGCCCATCGGCTTTCACCACGATGGGTGCGCCGTGCTCGGCGATAAAAGCCTTGGCGGCGGCGGTCTCCGTAAAGCGGCCATAGGCGGCGGTGGGAATGGCGTGACGGGCGCAAAAATCCTTCATGAAGCCCTTGGAACCTTCCATCATCGCCGCCTTGGCGCTGGGGCCAAAGGCCTTGATGCCGAGATCTGCCAGCTTATCGACCAGCCCGCCCACCAGTGGCGCTTCCGGGCCCACAACCACGAAATCGATCTGGTTTTCGGTGGCAAAGTTGATGAGGCCGTCAATGTCTTCGGCGCTGATGGCCACGCATTGGGCATCCTGCGCGATCCCGGCATTGCCCGGCGCGCAGTAGAGGTTGGTGACGAGCGGCGACGCGGCGATGGACCAGCACAGCGCATGTTCCCGTCCGCCGCCGCCTACGACCAGTAC
>JABJKO010000083.1 GCA_018660305.1 Rhodospirillaceae bacterium | reverse complement strand
CGGGACCTTTTGACGAAACCGGCGCGATTTCGCTGGAATCTCTGGAGTCGCTGGTGCATAGTGCGCCCGCTTCCGCCTACCTGCTTGCGGTTGAGACCGCGCTGGACGACATCCCGGCGCTCTCTCTGAACGCAGCCCAGGCTGATCATCTCAGACACGGACGACCAGTTCGGGTGCAGGGACCGGGAGGACGCACCTTCGTAGAGACCGGCGAAATGGTTGAAGGCAGCGTTTTATGTGCCATGGCCGCCGGCCAGCCAGTGGCGCTGGCCCGTCTGGAATGTGGAGAAATCCGCCCCGTTCGGGTCCTCAACCTATAGATTTAAGGAGAAGACGATGTCGATCACGCAAGAGCGTAAGACAGAGCTCATCAAAGAGTTCGGCCGCGCCGAAGGCGATACAGGTTCGCCGGAAGTACAGGTTTCGATCCTTACCGAACGGATCGTAAATCTTACCGAGCATCTCAAGGAGCATAAGAAAGACTTTCATTCACGCCGCGGCCTACTGATCATGGTCGGCCAACGGCGTAGATTGTTGGACTATCTGAAGCGCAAGAACCAGACGCGCTATGAAGAAATAATCAAGACGCTAGGACTGCGCCGTTAATTGATTGGTGCATCGTTCTATCGGTTCCCGGCCAATGCCGGGATCATGGAGGGGCACCGGATGAGCCGGTGCTCCAACTACGGCCGTGCAGCATGGGCTGCGGTGGTCGTGCACGCTGTGACGGATTATGCCTCCGTTCGGCGATGCGAAGCGGGGCGATAAGGCCGCCGCTTTATGGTCGGCGCGCATAGGGCGTCGCCGGTCAAGAAGGAAGGATAGAAGGCATGTTTACTGAACATAGAAAAGAACTTATGTGGGGCGGGCGCAAGCTCGTCATCGAAACAGGCAAAGTCGCGCGACAAGCGGACGGCGCCGTCATGGTGACCTATGGCGATACCATGGTGCTGTGCACCGCGGTGGCCCAGAAATCACCCAAAGCCGGCATCGATTTTTTCCCCCTGACCGTCAATTACCAGGAAAAGACCTTTGCCGCAGGCAAGATTCCCGGCGGTTTCTTCAAGCGTGAAGGCCGCCCGAATGAAAAAGAAACCCTGACATCGCGTCTTATCGATCGGCCCATCCGGCCGCTCTTCGCGAAAGGGTTTCAGAACGAGACGCAGGTTATCTGCACGGTCTTGAGCCACGATCTCGAGAATGATCCCGATGTTGTCTCTCTGGTTGGCGCGTCCGCCGCCCTGACAATTTCCGGCATTCCGTTCCTCGGCCCGATCGGTGGTGCCCGCGTCGGTTATAAAGACGGCGAGTTCATGCTGAACCCGACGACGGAACAGCTGGAAGGCACCGAACTCGACATGATGGTCGCCGGTACCAAGGACGCCGTCCTGATGGTTGAATCCGAGGCCAGCCAGTTGAGCGAAGAAACCATGCTGGGCGCGGTCATGTTCGCCCATCGCGAATGCCAGCCGGTGATCGACGCCATTATCGATTTGGCTCAGGCCTGTGCCAAAGAGCCCTGGGCCATTCCCGAGCCCGCTCCTGAGAAAGAGGAGTTGCGGGGCCGTCTCAAGACAGTGGCCGAAGAGGGGCTGCGGGAGGCTTATCGCGAGACTGTCAAACAAGCGCGCACGGAGAAAGTCAGCGCGGCCAAGTCGGCGGCGATCGCGGCTCTCGAAGTGCCGGAGGGAAGCGAAAATCTCGTCCCGGGGCTTCTGAAGGATCTCGAGAAATCCATCGTCCGCGGCAATATCCTGGAAACCGGACAACGCATCGACGGCCGTGATACCAAGACGGTCCGGCCCATCGTTGCGGAAGTCGGTATTCTGCCGCGCTCCCATGGCAGCTCGTTGTTTACCCGCGGTGAAACCCAGGCGCTGGCGGTTGCCACCCTCGGCACCGGGCAGGATGAGCAGATCATCGATGCGCTCGAAGGTGAGTATCGTGAGCATTTCATGCTGCATTACAACTTCCCGCCATATTCGGTCGGCGAAGCGAGCTTCCTGCGCTCACCCGGACGCCGCGAAATCGGTCACGGCAAGTTGGCCTGGCGCGCCATTCATGCGGTCATGCCGACCAAGGAAGATTTCCCCTATACCATTCGCGTGGTCTCCGAGATCACCGAATCCAACGGGTCTTCGTCCATGGCAACGGTTTGCGGCACGTCCCTCGCCATGATGGACGCCGGTGTGCCAATCGAGGCACCGGTTGCCGGTATCGCCATGGGTCTGATCAAGGAAGACAGCGGCTATGCCGTTTTGTCGGACATTCTCGGTGACGAGGATCATCTCGGCGACATGGATTTCAAGGTCGCTGGCACCGAGAAGGGCGTGACGTCCCTCCAGATGGATATCAAGATCACCGGTATCACCGAAGAGATCATGAAAACCGCTCTGGATCAGGCACGCGATGGTCGTGTTCATATCCTGAGCGAAATGTCCAAGGCGCTCGATACCGCCCGTGACGGGGTCAGTTCCAACGCCCCGCGGATCACAACCATGTCCGTTCCCAAGGACAAGATCCGTGAAGTCATCGGAACCGGTGGCAAGGTCATTCGTGAAATCTGCGAGGTGACCGGCGCCAAGATCGATATCGATGACGACGGCACCATCAAGGTGGCGGCGGTCGATTCCGATGCCGGCCAGGCGGCCATCGACTGGATCAAGAACATCGTCGCCGAGCCCGAAATCGGGGTGATCTATTCCGGCAAGGTCGTGAAGGTCGTGGATTTCGGGGCCTTCGTGAACTTCCTCGGTGCGCGGGACGGGTTGTGTCACATCAGTGAACTGGCGCAGGAACGTGTCGGCAAGGTCACCGACGTGGTCAATGAAGGCGATATCGTGAAGGTCAAGGTCCTGGCCATTGACGATCGGGGCAAAGTGAAGCTCAGCATGAAGGTCGTCAATCAGGAGACCGGCGAGGAAATCGCCAAAGAGACGGCGGCGGCGGAGTAGCGTAACGCCGATTGTTGGGGATGCCCGCTTTGCGGGCATCCTTCAACGCCTATCTATCGGGTGCCCTGCTTCTAAAAAAATTCCCCGATGGGGCTGGTCATTTCGAAATGGCTTCATATACATAGAGGTAAGAGAGCTAACCTTGGGCGTGGCCCCGGTTATTTCAGATATCGTTCCCTGTTCTGGAACGCGGAATGCCGGGCGGCTTTGCTGTATTGAAAGGGTGGTTCTTAGGAATTCAGGGGCACACAAGCGGCAATGAACGTTAAAGATCGTAATAGCTTTTCCTATGAAGACCTGATTCAGTGCGGTCATGGCGAGCTGTTTGGGCCGGGTAATGCGCAACTCCCCCTGCCCCCCATGCTCATGTTCGATCGCATAACGAAAATAACCGAAGATGGTGGCTCAGCGGGTAAAGGTGAAGTCGTCGCCGAGCTCGATATAAAGCCGGATCTCTGGTTTTTCCCGTGTCATTTCGAGGGCGACCCGGTGATGCCGGGCTGCCTCGGGCTTGATGCGTTGTGGCAATTGGTCGGGTTTCACCTTGGCTGGCTCGGTGCGCCGGGCCGGGGCCGGGCGCTCGGGTTGGGCGGGCTGAAATTCAATAGTCAGGTGACGCCGGATGCAAAGCGCATTACCTATAGAATTGACGTGAAACGGGTACTCAGGCGCGGGTTTGCTATCGCTATTGCCGATGGCACGCTGGACGTTGACGGTACATGCGCCTATGAGGCGCAGGATTTGAAAGTGGGGGTCTTCACCTCCACCGACGATATGTGAGGTCCTTATGAGACGGGTCGTGGTCACCGGGCTGGGCATTGTCTGCAGCATCGGTAACAACAAGGAAGAAGTAGTGCAATCGCTGCGGGACGGTCGGTCCGGCATCAGCTTTTGCGAAGAATATGCGGACATGAATTTCCGCAGTCATATTCATGGCGCGCCGGATTTCGATCTCGATGCCGCCGTAGACCGCAAGTTTCGGCGGTTTATGGGGGATGGCGCCGCTTATAATTATGTTGCCATGGAGCAGGCCATCGCCGATGCCGGTCTCGAAGACGGCGAGGTGTCCAATGAACGGTCCGGTCTCATCATGGGCTCGGGCGGTCCATCGACCCGTAACCTGCAGATAGCTTTCGATATCGCCCGTGACGAGAACCGGGGCCCGCGAAAAGTCGGGCCGTTTATGGTCCCCCGGAACATGTCGAGCACCAATTCGGCGACCCTGTCGACGGCGTTCAAGATCAAGGGCGTCAACTACACCATCAGCTCCGCCTGTGCCACCAGCGCCCACTGTATCGGCAACGCGTCTGAACTTATTCAGATGGGTAAGCAGGATATTGTGTTTGCCGGCGGCGGTGAAGAGCTGCATTGGACCATGACAGTCCTGTTCGATGCCATGCAGGCCCTGTCATCCAAATACAACGACAGTCCGGAGACAGCGTCGCGGGCGTTCGATGCCAACCGCGACGGGTTTGTCATCGCCGGCGGCGGCGGTGTCGTTGTGATGGAAGAGCTGGAGCATGCCAAGGCCCGGGGCGCCAAGATCTATGGCGAGCTCGTGGGTTACGGCGCCACATCGGATGGTTACGACATGGTGCAGCCGTCGGGTGAAGGCGCGGAACGCTGCATACGCATGGCGCTTAATGGCGTCGACGAGCCGATCGATTACATCAATACCCACGGGACAAGCACGCCGGTCGGCGATGTCGCCGAGCTGTCGGCGCTCAAGACAGTCTTTGGCGACGGCAGTCAAATACCGCCGTTCAATTCAACCAAATCGCTCACCGGTCATTCTTTGGGCGCCGCGGGTGTTCATGAAGCCATTTATACGTTGCTGATGATGGAGAATAATTTCATCGCGGCGTCGGCCAATGTTCAGGAGGTGACAGCCGAAGCCCAGGATATGCCAATCGTGCTGGAGCGCTGCGATGATGTGAAGATCAGTTGTGCGCTGTCCAACAGTTTTGGCTTTGGCGGCACCAATGCGTCGCTCACCTTTAAAGCGCCCGTTGTCTGACGGTGGATGGCGTGTGTAACCCTTGCTATCTGCCTTATTCAAAACGATATTAAGCCATGAATGATCAACTGCTCATGGCCGGCAAGCGAGGCCTGATCGTCGGGGTTGCCAACGACCATTCCATCGCCTGGGGCATCGCCAGCGCGGCCGCCCAGCAGGGGGCCGAGCTCGCCTTTACATACCAGGACGCCTTTGAGAAACGCGTGACGCCGCTTGCCGAATCGGTGGGTTCCTCTCTTCTGCTGCCCTGCGACGCCCAGGATGACGCTTCCATCGATGCCGCCTTCAAGGCGATCGAGGAGACGTGGGGCACCCTCGACTTTATGGTCCATTCCATCGCTTATTCGGATAAGGGCGAGCTCAGCGGTCGTTATGTTGATACGAGCCGGGCGAACTTCGCCCAGACGCTGGATATATCCTGTTACTCCTTCGCCGCTTTCGCCAATCGTGCCGCGCCCCTGATGACCAAGGGCGGCAGCCTTCTGACCCTGACCTATTCGGGCTCGGAGCGGGTGATGCCCAATTACAATGTCATGGGGGTCGCAAAGGCAGCCCTCGAGGCCAGCGTGCGCTATCTGGCGGTGGATCTCGGATCGGCGGGAATACGTGTCAACGCAATGTCGGCTGGCCCCATGCGGACCCTGGCAGGCAGCGCTGTCGGCGGCGCCCGGCAGGTCTATCGCTGGAATGCCCAGCATTCTCCCCTGCAACGCAATACCCAGCTCGAGGATGTGGGCGGCACGGGGCTCTATTTGCTTAGCGATCTTTCCGCCGCTGTCACCGGCGAGGTTGTGCATGTTGATTCCGGCTACAACATCGTCGGTGTTCCGGATCTGCTGCGGAACCGCGACGATTCATAGGCTCTCTGCTTAGAGCAGTATCCAGCCTAAATCGGCCGAAAAATTACAATTTGTAGTTTTGAGCCATTCCAATCTGTGAATTATCCCCTATATTCCGTGTATGGCTGAACGTCCCTATACCCGTGTAATTGCGCTTTTGCAGCAAGCCGGACTGCGCCCCACCCGCCAACGGCTCGCGCTGGCCCGATTGTTGTTCGATGAGGGCAACAGGCACGTGACGGCAGAAGACCTGCATAGGGAAGCCAGGAAAGCGGGCGTCTCCGTGTCCCTGGCGACCATTTACAACACGCTCAATCAGTTCACCATCTCAGGATTGTTGCGGGAAGTGGTTGTGGAGCCGGGTCGCGCCTATTTCGATACCAACACGTCCGGTCATCACCATTTCTTTTTCGAGAAGACCGGCGAGATTTGCGACATTCCGGAAGACGAGGTCGCCATTGCGCGCCTGCCTCAACTGCCCGACGGGGCGACGTTGAGCCGGGTCGATGTCGTGGTCCGGATACGCGAATCGACATCCCGCGACTAAGATTAGAATTAATAAAAACTATTGTGTAATTAGTTCTTTTGATTATATAAGAATTTGATGTCGGGCAGAAATGCTCGTGTCAGTTTAGGGGGGACCGGCCTATTTGCGCAATCCGGTCAGTTTGAGGAAAGAGGAG
The DNA here is from genome assembly GCA_018660305.1 of Rhodospirillaceae bacterium. The sequence goes on along the minus strand of JABJKO010000083.1, from coordinate 20,810 downwards.
AAACCAATGCCATCGTTAAAGGGAACCACCACTGAGGAAAACCTCAAGGCTGCATTCGCCGGTGAATCGCAGGCCAACCGCCGTTATCTGTATTTTGCTCAGAAAGCGGACGTTGAGGGTTACAACGACGTCGCCGCCGTTTTCCGCTCCACCGCCGAAGGTGAGACGGGTCACGCGCACGGCCATCTGGAATATCTCGAAGAGACTGGCGATCCGGCAACCGGTGAGCCCATCGGCTCCACGTCGAACAATCTCAAAGCCGCCGTCGCCGGCGAAACCCATGAATACACGGATATGTATCCGGGCATGGCTAAATCGGCCCGTGACGAAGGGTTCGATGAAATCGCGACCTGGTTCGAGACGCTGGCAAAGGCCGAACGGTCCCATGCCGGCCGGTTCCAGAAAGCACTCGACGAGCTGGACTGATCCATCGATTAAATTGCTGCAGGGGGCGCGTCCCCTTGCGGCAATTGTCCTGAATGACTGTTAGGTTTGTGGCGGGCTGGTTGCATTTAGCCCGCAAGGGAGATGTTTGCCATGGCGGAAGGCAGTCTCGGAGCCCCGGTTCGTCATCCCATCGATTGGCAGAATCCGGATTTTTATGATGCGGACAAGCTCGATGCCGAACTGCGGCGGGTGTTCGATGTCTGTCACGGATGCCGGCGCTGTTTCAATCTGTGTGATTCCTTCCCGCGCCTGTTCGATCTGATCGATGAATCCGACACCGGCGAGCTTGATTCCGTAAAGAGCGACGATTTCAAACCGGTGGTGGATGCCTGCACGCTCTGTGACATGTGCTTCATGACCAAATGCCCCTACGTGCCGCCCCATGAATTTAATCTGGATTTCCCCCACCTGATGCTGCGCTACCGCGCCATTGAATTACGATCGGGCAAGGTACCCTTTGTCGCGAAGCAAGTGGCGGAAACCGATCGCAACGGCAAGCTGGCCGCGCCGGTGGCGCCCCTTGCCAATTGGGGCACCAAGCTGGGTAATCCGTTGACCCGCCCGGTCATGGAGGCCGTCAGCGGCATCGACCGCAAGGCCGCGCTTCCCAAATTCCATGGCAAGACCTTTGCCGCGCGCGCCAAACAGGCGGCGCCTGAAATCAATCAAGAGGCGCCGGCGCACGGCCGCAAGGCGGTGCTCTATGCCACCTGCTTCGTCAATTACAACAACCCGGATATCGGCGAAGCGGCGCGCGGGGTGCTGGCCCGCAACGGGGTGGAAACCGAAGTGGTCTATCCGCGCTGTTGCGGCATGCCCAAGCTCGAACATGGTGATCTTGACGCCGTCGCCGAAAGCGCCCGGGCCGTTTCCGCCGAGTTGCTGCCGTGGATCGACAAGGGCTACGACATCATCGCCCTTGTGCCGAGCTGCACCCTGATGCTCAAATTCGAATGGCCGCTTATTCTGCCCGATGACGAGAACGTCAAAAAACTATCGGCTGCCACCAGGGACATCACCGAATATGTGGTGGATATCGCCCGCAATGAGGGCCTCTCCCCCGGCCTGAGCGCGCTGGAAGGCGGTGTGACGGTCCATCTCGCCTGCCACGCAAGGGCCCAGAATATAGGTCCCAAGGCGGCGGATATGCTGCGGCTGCTGCCGGATACGGAGGTCGGCGTCATCGAACGCTGTTCCGGCCATGGCGGGTCGTGGGGCATGATGAAGGACAATTTCGATACCGCTCTGAAGGTCGGCAAGCCGGTGGCCCGCGATGCGGTTGAAAAGAACCGCGGCGCGGTGGTGTCCGAATGCCCGCTGGCGGCCCTCCATATTCTTCAGGGTATGGAGGCGATCAACGAGGGATCGGACCAACCATCGGCAATCCCGGATGTGGCGCCACATCCCATTGAAATCATGGCCAAGGCCTACGGGCTCTAATCGCCTGTCCGGACGAAAAGGATGGTCCCGATGAAACATGAACTAACGCCAGCCGATCTGATGCCGCTGGATCAATACGCGAAAGAGCGCCGCGATCAGGGCAAACGCATCGCGGCCGTGAAAAAAATCCGCCGCCTGTCGGTGGGGCCTGATGCGACCTTTTATTTCGAGAGCTTCGAGACCATGTGGTTCCAGGTTCACGAAATGCTCTACATCGAAAAAGGCGGGGCGGATCAGATCCCCGGCGAACTGGAGGCCTATAACCCGTTGATTCCCAATGGCCGTGAATTGGTGGCGACCATGATGATCGAAATTCCCGATCCTGACCGGCGGGCGGCAACCCTCGCCCGTCTTGGCGGCATCGAGGAGATGGCGACGGTGACCGTGGGCGGGGAAACCATCACGGGCATTCCCGAAGAGGACACCGATCGCACCAACGCCAATGGCAAGGCTTCCTCGGTACAGTTTATCCATTTCCCGTTCACCGATGCCCAGGTCGCCGCCTTCCGGGCCGACGGGGCGGAGGTCATTGTCGCGCTTCGCCATCCGGAATACGGCCATATGGCCGTAATACCCGAAGACACCCGCCGAGCCCTCGGCGAGGATTTCGATTAGCGGCGGTTAGCGAATTTTTTCGGAACGGTAGACGCCCCAGATCTTCGAGCGCCTGATCCATCCTTTGATGCCGGACAAATTCACCTCGCACCAGGCGCCCCGGCATTGTCGGAGGCGGGCGATGACTCGTTTCTTGAGGCGGGCGACGACCGGGGCTTTCGGGTTATTTTCCCGGTGCAGTTTCTGGGTGCCCTTCGGCACGATGATCCAGCGTTTTCCCGACAGCATGGATTTGTGCACCCAGCCGATCGTGCCCTCCCAATCCTTCACTTTGCGCCAGGAATCGAACTCGGCGACGATTTCCACCGGCATATTTTTATGGGTGAAGACCCAATCGACCGGATACCGGGTGCCGGGTCCGGTGCGGACATTGACCTCATCCTTGCGCAGGGAAACAAAGCGCGGCAACGGAAGCCCGGTCTTGCCGGCGGCGTGCGCTATTTCCGCACCGATGGCGGCCAGAAAGATCAGCCCCAGCAGGGCCGATCCTCCGGCGCGCCAACCACGCCGGACCGAGGGTGCTTTCCGGGCCATCCGGAAAGCGGAGGCGGGGAAGAATATGGCAGGTAAGCGGATAGTCATGATATTGGGCTACATTATACAGGCTGGCGCTGGACGGCTCCAGTTTTGAGCGGCAAGATATATCAGCACGACAGCTGAGGGAGAGCGCGTTGGACCTCTTCAGACATCAAAGTGGGACAGGATGAGCAAACCGGTAATCGTGGTGACGCGCAAGCTGCCCGCCGCCATCGAAACGCGCATGATGGAACTGTTCGAAGCCCGGTTGAACGCGGATGATCAGCCGATGAATGCTGAAGAAATCATCGCGGCCTGCGACGGCGCCGACGTGCTGGTCCCTACCGTCACCGACGACATTACGGCCGATTTGATCGGTGCGCTGCCGGACTCCATCCGTTTGATCGCGAATTTTGGAGTGGGGGTGAACCATATCGATCTCGACGCGGCATCCGGACGGAATATTCTGGTCACCAACACACCCGGTGTCCTGACCGATGACACCGCCGATCTGACCATCGCCCTGCTCCTGTCCGTGCCCCGGCGTCTGGTGGAAGGGGAGCGCCTCGCCCGTACCGGCAAATGGACCGGCTGGACCCCCACCTTCATGATGGGCCACCGCGTTACCGGCAAACGCCTGGGGATTATCGGCATGGGACGCATAGGCCAGGCCGTGGCTCAGCGCGCCCGGGGCTTCGGCATTTCGATCCACTATCATAATCGCCGGCGGCTCCATCAGGAGGTCGAGGATGAGCTCGAGGCCACTTTCTGGGAAGACCTCGACCAGATGCTCGGCCATATGGATCTGATCTCGGTCAATTGTCCGCAAACGCCGGAAACCTTTCATCTTCTGAATGCGGAACGGCTGGATGCCCTGCAGCCCCATGCGGTAATCGTTAATACCGCGCGCGGCGGCATTATCGATGAGACGGCCCTGGTGGAGCGACTGGCGTCAGGCGCCATCGCCGGCGCCGGGCTCGATGTCTATGAGAATGAACCGACCATCGATCCGCGCCTTTTGAAGCTCGAGAACGTGGTGCTGTCGCCCCATCTCGGATCGGCGACCCATGAAGGCCGCATCGCCATGGGCGAGAAAGTCGTGATCAATATCAAGACCTTCTCCGATGGCCACGCCCCGCCCGATCGCGTCCTTGCCGGCGTATAATGGTGGATGACGCCAACGCGGTTTCTCAGGCAGAAAAGGGTGCGCAATTTGCGGCGCTGCATACGGGCCCGTCTCTCCTGATCCTTCCCAATGCGTGGGATGCGGCAAGCGCTCTCTTGCTGCAACGCGCGGGGTTTTCGGCCATCGCGACGACTAGCGCGGGCATCGGATATTCCCTCGGTTATCCGGTCGGTGAGAGAATGCCGCGCGAAGAAATGCTGCGCGCGGTTGAACGCATGGCGTCCCGGCTGTCGGTGCCTCTGTCGGCCGATATGGAAGCCGGGTTCGGGGCGGGACCGGAAGCGGTCGCCGAGACGGTGCGGCACACCATCCAGGCCGGCGCGGTTGGCATAAACATCGAAGATGCCACCTATCGTGAAGACGGCCAGCTGGTGGATCTGGGTCTTGCGGCGGAATGCATCCGGGCGGCACGGGAGGCTGCGGACGCGACCCATATACCCTTCATTGTCAACGCCCGTACGGATGTCTACTGGTCCAAACGGACCGGTCCCGACGCCTTTGATGAAGCGCTCCGTCGGACGCAGGCCTACCGCGCCGCTGGCGCCGATTGTCTGTTTCTTCCCGGCGTCGAAGATCAGGCGCTTATCGCAAAGCTCGTGGCCGCCATCGATGGCCCCCTCAACTTGATGGCCGGATCACGCATCCCGTCCCTGCCCGTCCTCGCGGAGATGGGTGTCCGGCGTGTGTCGCTTGGCGCCGGAGTCGCCCGTGCGGCCTATGGCGTGATCGGTGACATTGCCGAGGAAGTGCTAGGGCCAGGAACGTTCTCGTTCTGGGACAACATCGCGTCTCACGCGGAACTGAATAATCTTCTAAAAGATAAGCGCTGAATTCACCGCCGCCGGTCGGCAGCGGCGATCGGCAAATTATTGCAGGGCGTAGCCCATTTCATAATGCAGGAAAATGCCGTCGAAATGGAGCCAGCGCATCTTGGCGCTTTCGCGGGCGAAATGGATGCAGGCGTCTTTTTGTTCCCGTGACTTGCAATTCTTGACCAAAAGATCGTAGGCGCGGCCGCCATGTTCGACATCGACCTCCGAATGCAGCCAGAAATGTTCGATATCGTCTTCCTTGAATTTATAAACGTCACGCAACGCCGGCAGCATCTTCGAATAGAGCATGGGTGATTGGGATTCGGTGCCGATACGCAGCGCCGCCATGCCGCAATACCACGGATTATCGCGTGCCGAATCGATGAGAAACCGCACCCAGGACCGGGTGGTGGGCAGGCCCTCTCCCTTTGTGATCCTGGATATGTTGCCGCCATTGGCCTTGGCGAACTTCAGCATGATCTCATAGTGAGAATGGTCGGGGTCGGTCTCTTCGTGGAAATTGTCCAGCTCCGCCGCGATGACATCGTCGGGGGCGTCCTTGCAGATATAGAAGGTCGGTGTGTTCATCTTGGTGACCCAGTGATATTGCTCGGCCGCCCATCCCATCATGCAGCGCGGGCTAACCTCGCCCTTGGCCCATTTCTCGGTCATGGGATGGTTGGCGCAGTGCCGTTCGAGAACGGCGTCTTCGAGCTGTTTACGGAATGATCGCGTGGCCATGGTTTTTCCCCTGTCTCCCGGTTTTCAAGTCCGATTACTGTTGGGCAAACAGTAGGGGCGAGGTCTTGCCGGGGTCAAGCCGGTATCAGACGAAAACGATGCGGCCACCATCCGTCTCGGATTCCGCCAAGAACGACACCATGCCGCCCTCGATGACATCCAGATCGTCGCGGAAGTCCGACAGAGACAAATCTTCTGCCTTGAGCCCCATCTCGCAGACCCGCAGGGTTACGTCGAGTTCGGCGCAGGCCTCGATCAGTTCCTCCAGGGTCGCGATCCCCCTCTTGGCATGGCTGGCCTCGCGGTCGATTGCGCTGATGCCGTCATCGGTGGCGGACAGGGCGGCCCATCCCGGCGTGCCGTCCGGCCGTGCGGCGAGCAGGGCTTTTGACCCACCCATGGTGAAGAACAGCGTCACCGGCCGGTTGGTCGCGGCGGCGGCGCTGGCCATGACCAGGGCGTAATGGACCCGGTCGTAATCGCCGGAAAAAACAATCAGGGAGAGGCGGTCGCGGCTCATGGTGCCGACGGGGCCGAATGGGCGGAGAGGTCGGTGATCGAAGGCTGGTCGCCGCAGAGCGGACAGGCGGCATCGCGGGGCAGCTTTATTTTGCGGAAGGTCGCGTCCAACGCATCATACAAAATGAGCTGTCCGGCAAGGCTTTGGCCGATGTCCATGACCTCTTTCAGCACTTCGGTTGCCTGCAGCGAGCCTACCGAGCCAGCCAGCGCGCCGAGCACACCGCCCTCGGAACAGCTCGGGATCATGCCGGGCGGCGGCGGGTCGCGATAGAGACATCGGTAGCACGGATAGGCGTTTCCGAGATGGGACTTGAAGGTCGCGATCTGGCCTTCGAACCGTAAAATAGCGCCGGAAACCAGTGTCTTGCCGGCCAGGTGACAGGCATCGTTGACCAGGAACCGCGTATCGAAATTGTCCGACCCGTCGGCGATAATGTCGTAATCGGCGATCAGCCGCATAACGTTTTCAGGTGTCAGCCGTTCGGCATGGGACACCAGCCTCACATCGGGATTTATGTCGGCCACCGTCAGGGCGGCGCTTTCCACCTTGGACATGCCGATGCGGCTGGTGGCGTGAATGACCTGACGCTGCAGGTTGGACAGATCGACCACATCGTCATCCACCACCCCCAGCGTGCCGATGCCCGCCGCCGCCAGATAGAGCAGCAAAGGCGCGCCGAGCCCGCCGGCGCCCACCACCAGAACCCGCGCGCCCAGCAGTTTTTCCTGACCGACGCCGCCGACCTCCGGCAAAACGATATGTCTTGCGTAGCGCTGCAGTTGATCGTCTGTGAAATCCAATCCGGTCTCCCCCGGGGCTTCGGGTCGCCTAGCCGCCGCTGCCGGTCGAGCCGAACCCGCCGGCGCCCCGCGCCGTTTCGGGCAGTTCGTCGGTTTCTTCCAGCATGGCCTGGGTGACCGGTGCGATGACCATCTGGGCGATGCGCATGCCGCGGGTCACGGTGAAGGGCTGGTCGCCGAGATTGGCCAGGATTACCTTCACCTCGCCGCGGTAATCGGCATCCACCGTGCCGGGCGTGTTGAGCACGGTGATTCCGTTGCGGGCGGCAAGGCCCGACCGGGGCCGGATCTGTGCCTCAAATCCCGCCGGTACGGCAATGGCGAGACCGGTGGGTATCAAATCGCGCTGGCCCGGCTTGAGAACCAGATCGCTATCGATGGCGGCCGGCAGATCCATGCCCGCCGCAAGGTCGCTCTCATAGGAAGGCAGGGGAAGATCGGCATTGTGGGGCAGCCTCTTGATGGCGACTTGTACCGGGTTCATCCTCGAATATTCCTATTGTTGTGGGTTGGCGAGGGCATCGGCGATGCGGCTCACAAGCTGATCGGCGACCGCCTGTTTCGACATGCGGGGCCAGCTATCCACCGCGTTGGCGGTAATCAGATGCACGGTGTTTTCGGTTCCCCCGAAGGTCCCGGTGCCGGGCGCCACGTCATTGGCGACAATCCAGTCGCAGCCCTTGGCGGCAAGTTTGGGCGTAGCCTTCTTGATCACATCGCCGGTCTCCGCCGCGAAGCCGATCACCAGACGGGGCCTTTCATTGCCGGCGCCTGACAGCGTCTTGAGAATGTCGGGGTTTTCCGCCAGCGTCAGTTCCGGCGGGGCACCGTTTTTCTTGATCTTTTGTTTGGGTGCCTTGGCCGGCCGCCAGTCGGAAACCGCTGCGGCGCACACCGCCACATCCGCCGGCAGAGCCTTCTGACAGGCGTCCAGCATCTGCTGCGCGGTCTCCACATGGATGACAGCCACACCGGGCGGGTCGTTTTCCTGTGTCGGGCCCGTCACCAGTATGGTCTCGGCGCCGGCCCGCGCCAGGGAAGCGGCAATGGCATGGCCCTGCTTGCCCGATGACCGGTTGGCGATGTAGCGCACCGGGTCCACCGGCTCATGGGTTGGCCCGCTGGTGACCAGCGCCCGTTGACCGGCAAGCCTGCCGGCATCGCGAAAATAGGCGGCAATGGAATCGACGATGGAAACAGGCTCCACCATGCGGCCTTCGCCATATTCGCCGCACGCCATGTCGCCGGAATCCGGTCCCAGCACGGTGACCCCACGGGCCCGCAGGATCGCCATATTGGCCCGGGTGGCCTCATGCTCCCACATGCGGACATTCATGGATGGCGCCACCATCACCGGCTTGTCGGTGGCCAGCAAGGCCGTGGTGGCGAGATCGTCGGCGATCCCCTGCGCCATGCGGGCCAGTATGTTGGCGGTGGCCGGTACCACGGCCAGAAGGTCGGCGTCGCGGGACAGCTGGATATGGCCCATGTCGTGTTCGTCGGTGAGCGAAAACAGATCGCCATAGACCTTGTCGCCCGACAGGGCGGAGACGGACAGCGGCGTGACAAACTCCGTCGCCGATTTGGTCAGCACACAGCGCACGGCGGCGCCCTGGGCGCGCAGCAGCCGGATCAGGTCGAGGCACTTATAAGCCGCGATCCCGCCCGAAATTATCAAAAGAATGCGTTTGCTCTTCAGCACGCGCCCATTCCCAATCAGATTCACCTGAATATATAGGTTTAACCTAGTGAGTTAGAAAGCCAGGGGCAAGAATTCCGTCCCGCCACAGGCATCCTAAACGGCTCAATTTAAATGCCTTTTCGCTACCGAAACGTGAAAAAACATGGGCGACGCGGTGGTTAGGCCGCATCGCCCTCATTTTTAACGTTGACGCGGTTACTTGTTGAGCAGCATCCGCGCACGATCGAACAGGTCGGCTTTGGCGCCGGTAATGGCGGCCGCATGGGCCTGCATGGGTTTCCAATCCACGTATTTCCAGTCGAATTTACGCTTCTTGGCCGCGGCGACGGCTTCCGGGCTGTTGACCATGGCCTTGAACGAGGAACGCAATGCCGCGAGGCGGGCCTTGGGGATCCCGGGAGGAGCGATCCAGGCCCGGCCGATGATGTCGTTATTGCTGATCAGCGTGACAATGGCCTTATCCCGCGGATCCTTCACCAGATCCACGAAGGTTGGTGCGCTCGGCTCATCGGGCAGAGGCGAAAGAGAATTCGCCGCCAAAACCACGATACGGCCTTGTCTGTGCCAATCAGGCCGAATTATCGCAAGCGACGACCAACCGGACTGGAACCCGTCCGCTTCCTTATTATCCAGCGCTTTATAGACGCCCGACATGCCCCGATAACCAATGACGATCTTGAACTTGGTGCCGATCATCTCATTGGCCAGCTTGGGCAGGATATAGGTCTGCGAGCCCTTGCCGGTGGAGGCAAAAACAACGGATGTTTTCTTGGCTTCATCGATGGTCTTGATGCCGGCCCGTTTCAGGACGATGAAGGCACCCTGCGGTTTATCGACGCCACCAATATAGTGGAATTTGTCGGCGACATATTTGACGCCGGTCGTTCGCATGCGCGACGCAAAGGGCGTGTCGGACAAAAGAATGCCGATGGCCGAGCCATTCTGTGCCGCGCGGTTATAGAGGTAGTTCGCGGCCTTGGTGCCGCCCGCACCGCCCATGTTCTGGACGATAAAGGTGGGATTACCGGGCATGTGCTTTTTCCAAAACTTGGAGACAAACAGCGAATAGTTGCTGTGCCCGCCACCGGCGCGTGCGGCGACGACGATGGAAACATGCTTGTTTTTGTAAAAATTACTCAATGCATCCGCGGACGCCGGTATGGCTCCGGCGCTGGAAAGAAACGCCGTGGCGGCGGAGGCTACAAAAATACTTCTGAAACGCATACCCGAATTCTCCCTAAAAGTTTTCTCATTTGGTTGTACAGACCGGTAACTCTAACAGCCCGAAAAATGGCTGCAAGTCCTCAGCGGCTCAGAGAACCGCGATAACGCCGGCAGCGACCAGGGCGGCGCCGGCCCAGTAAGGCCATCGTGGATGGGCTTTGCGGCTCCCGCCAAAGGCGGCCAGGGTGTCGGGATGCAGCTTGAGGCCGTCGCGGGTGAGGGTGGATACCGACCCGGTCATATCGACCAGAAGGTCGGGTAGCCGCTCCAGAAGCTTGCCGGCTTCCGCCATGGCTTCGGCGGCCCGCGCTTCCGGCGTCAGGGCTTCCTCCATCCAGCTTTCGATCAGCGGCCGTGCCAGTTCCCACATATTGGTGTCGGGATAAAGCCGTCGTCCGACGCCTTCGGCCACCAGCATGGTCTTTTGCAACAGCAGCAGATGCGGCTGAGCCGGCATATGAAACCGTTCGGTGACGAGAAACAGCTGCGCCAGAAGGCGGGCCAGGGAAATGTCCTTGAGGGGCCGCCCCATGATGGGCTCGGCAATGGATCGGGCGGCCTGGGCAAAGGCCTCTTCGGACTGGGTCGCCGGGACATAGCCGGCGCGGAAATGGACGGCGGCGACCTTGGCGTAATCGGCGGTCAGGAAGCCGATCAGCATTTCGGCGAGATAAAGCCGCGTACGCTTGTCGATCCGGCCCATGATGCCGAAATCCAGTGCCTGGATCGCGCCATCCTCGGCCACCAGAATATTGCCGGGATGCAGATCGGCATGGAAAAAACCATCGCGGAAGACCTGCAGGAAGAAGGACCGCGCCATGTTGGCCACCAGCGCTTCGGCATCGTGGCCGGCCTGTTCCAGGGCCGAGACTTCATCCACCGGAATGCCGGCGAACCGTTCCAGGGTCAGAACCCGCCGCCCGGTCCGGAGCCAATCCATGGCCGGTACGCGAAATGCCTCGTCGCCCTCGAAATTAGCGCGCAGTTCGTCGCCGGCGGCGGCTTCGAGCCTGAGGTCCATTTCCTCGGCGACGGTTTTGGCCAATGTTTCGATGACCTCCATGGGTCGCAGCCGGCGGGTGGCAGGCACCAGCCTCTCGGCTTTTTCGGCGATCCAGCGCAGGAGATCGAGATCGATGGCGAAGGCCTGCTCGATCCCCGGTCGCAGAATTTTGACTGCGACGTCGTTGCCGTCCTGCGTCGTTGCGAAATGAACCTGGGCGATGGACGCCGCCGCGACAGGGGTCTCGTCGAAGGATGAGAATATTTCTGTCAGAGGCTGGCCGAACTCCTGTTCGATTGTGGCCACCGCCTGATCGCCGGGAAAGGGCGGCAGCCGGTCCTGCAGCGCCGAGAGGTCGTCGGCGAGCTCTTCGCCCACCAGATCCGACCGGACCGACAGGGCCTGGCCCAGCTTGATAAAGCTCGGACCGAGGCTTTGCAGGGCCGCGGTCAGCCGCTCGCCGGGCCGCATTTCCGCGAGGTTTTCCGGAGATTTGGCGCCCAGCCCGGCCAGTCGCCGAACCAGCCCTATAAACCTCGGCGATAGGCCCATATGGGCCAGGGGGAACAGGGCGTCATGACGCGCCAGGGTGCGGCCGATGGAGAGAAGACGTCCGATATTTCGGAAAGCGCGAAACATGGCTGTCAGATACGCCAGCCTGAGTGGATGGCGACGATACCGCCCGACAGGGACCGGTAGGTCACATTGTCAAATCCGGCGGCGCTCATTTCGTCGGCCAGGGCGTCGGGCTCAGGGAACCGGCGGATGCTTTCGGCAAGATACTGGTAGGAGTCGCGGTCGCCGGCGATGTGTTCGCCAAGCCAGGGCAGGATACGGTGGGAATAGGTGTCATAGAGAGGGGCCAGCAGAGGCAGAACTTTCGGAGAAAATTCCAGACACAGAAAATGGCCGCCGATATCGAGGATCCGCCGCATTTCCGACAGGCCCACCTGTCTGTCGGTGACATTCCGCAGGCCAAAGGAAATGGTGCAGGCATCCACCGTCCGATCCGGCTGCGGCAGCGCCTCGGCACGCGCGCAGACAAAGGAGACGCCCTGCAAATGCCCCCGGTCAACCGCGCGGCGGCGGGCGACGCCGAGCATGGATTCACTAGGGTCGCAGATGGTGATTTCCGGCCGGACTTCGCTGTGGGTCTCACTCGCCTTCTCCAGCGCCCTGAAGGCGACATCACCGGTCCCCCCGGCGACATCCACCAGGCGCATGGATCGGGTGGGGTTGAGCCATTGAATCAGGGCCTGCTTCCAAAGCCGGTGAAGCCCGCCACTCATCAGATCGTTCATGAGATCGTAGCGGTTGGCGACGGAATCGAAGACCTGGCCGACAAGCCCGGCATGTTCATCTTCGCTTACCCGGCGGAAACCGAAATCGATATTCTTGTCGCCGTCTTTTGATCCGGAGGTCGATTCTGCCATGCGATGACAATAGCGTAGGGGCCGTTTTCGCGCTAGCGTGAGGAATGGGTCCCAAGAGCAAATAATGCCTCCCTGCAGAAAGAACACATGCCTGAATTGCCCGAAGTAGAAACCGTCCGTCGTGGTCTAGCCACGGTCATGGAGGGCCGTCCCATCTCCAACGTCCTGGTCCGGCGGCGCGATCTGCGCCGCCCCGTCCCCAGCGCGTTCGAGGAAACACTGACCGGCCGGACGGTCACCAGCATCGACCGTCGCGCCAAATATCTGCTTTTTAATCTCGATGACGGTGCGGTGGTGATCGCCCATCTCGGCATGTCCGGACGCATGGTCATCGAGCAGGAAGATGAATCAACGAAACCCGGGGAATTCACCCATGATGTGGGAAACGGCGGCAAACACGAGCACATCGTGTTTTCCGTCGGCAATGGCACCGTCGTCCGGTTCTCCGATCCCAGACGGTTCGGTCTGATGGATCTCGCGACGCGGGAAACCCTGGGCGAGCATCCGCTGCTCGCCGGGCTCGGCCCGGAGCCGCTGGGGGATGATTTTAATGGCGCCGCCCTGGCGGCCCGGCTTGCGGGCAAGCGAACGCCCATAAAATCGGCGCTTCTCGATCAGCGCATCGTGGCCGGGCTTGGCAATATCTATGTCTGCGAGGGGCTGTTCATGGCCGGGCTGTCGCCGCGGCGCAGCGCCCATACGATCCAGCGCGGCCGAGCCGATCGCCTGGTGGCCTCCATTAAGGCGGTGCTGGACGACGCCATCGCCGCCGGTGGCTCCACGCTTCGCGATCATGTGGCCCCTTCCGGCGAAATCGGCTACTTCCAGCACAGCTTCAAGGTCTATGGGCGGGAAGGGGGTGCGTGTACCAATTGTGCGACGCCCATCCGCCGTCTGGTCCAGGCCGGCCGGTCCACTTTCTACTGTCCGAAATGCCAGCGCTGAGGTACATGGCACAGATGCTTCGTCAATTGAGTTCTCTTTCACGGGTTTTGCTGGTTGTTGGCTGCGGCGTGGTGGTTTGGCTGGTCACGGCACCGGCCCAGGCAGCCGACCGGTTTGTTTCGGTCATCACTGATCTCCCCCTGATGCCGGCGCTTGTGGAGACACCCGGGTCCTCCATCGTCTTCGCCAAGCCGGCTGGCCGCATTGTCGCGGTGTCAGCCAGCGGCGAGGTTGCGAAAGCGGCGGTTCTTGCCTATTACGGCCGCGCCCTGCCGCAGCTTGGATGGCGGGCAGGCCCCGATGAAAGCTGGGATCGCGAGGGCGAGCGGCTGCAGCTCGGCTTTCGCAAGAGCGCTGGCAGGTTGATTGTGCAGTTCTCGCTGGCGCCCCGGTAGAGAATTAGAACGAAAGGACCGCAGGGATGAGTTACCACACCATAATTGTCGAGACGCGAGAAAATGTCGGATTGATCACCCTGAACCGTCCCGATGCGCTGAACGCCCTCTCCCAGGCATTGATTGGCGAACTGGGTGCCGCGCTGGATATCTTCGAGGCCGACGATGAGATTGGCGCCATTGTCCTGACCGGTTCCGAAAAAGCCTTTGCGGCGGGGGCCGATATCAAGGAAATGCAGGCGAAGAGCTGGCCGGACGCCTTTGTGGAGGATTTCATCACCGACGGGTGGGAGCGTGTCGCCCAGTGCCGCAAGCCGATCATCGCCGCCGTGGCCGGGTTCGCGTTGGGGGGCGGCTGCGAGGTCGCGATGATGTGCGATTTCATCCTGGCAGCCGAAACCGCTAAATTCGGCCAGCCGGAAGTGAAAATCGGTGTCTGGCCGGGGGCCGGCGGCAGCCAGCGCCTCACGCGCCTGGTGGGCAAGTCCAAATCCATGGAAATGTGTCTCACCGGTCGGATGATGGACGCGGACGAAGCCGAACGGGTGGGCTTGGTCAGCCGCATCGTGCCGACGGCGGACCTGGTCGACGACGCGCTGAAAACCGCACAGCAGATCGCCCAGATGTCACGGCCTGCCACCATGATGATCAAAGACCTGGTGAACCGCGCCTACGAAACCTCCCTGAGCGAGGGGGTCCGCTATGAACGGCGGTTATTTCAGGCGTCGTTCGGAACGCCCGATCAGCGCGAAGGCATGGCCGCCTTCGTTGAAAAGCGAAAACCTGATTTCGGTAGCAAATAGAGCGAGTTGACGGGTCATTAATTTCGCCGCTTAGCACCCGCGAAACCCTTGACGGGGCGGGGATGTCCCTATACAAACCTGCACTCGCTCGTGGTGAGCGAAAACGGATGGATCATGCCTAATATAGCTTCTGCAAAAAAGCGCGTAAGACAGACCGAACGGCGAACTGTCGTCAATCGTGATCGGCGGAGCCGCATCCGGTCGTCGATCAAGATTGTCGAGGAAACCATCGCCGGCGGCGACAAGGGTGCTGCGCAAGCCGCTCTTAAATCCGCGCAGCCTGAAATCATGCGTGGCGTGACAAAAGGCGTGTTGCATAAGAATACAGCGTCACGAAAAATCTCGCGTCTTTCGGCCCGGATCAAAGCACTTTCCTGAATTTGATATTTTGAAACCGCCCCCACTGCCGTCCATGGATGGCAGTGTCGATTCCGCGTGGCCGCTTTCATAGGCCTCTCAAGGCCGGAAATACCGCAGAAATTTAACGTTTTCGGCCAAGTGATTGATTCATTGGACCATTCGTCCGATCGGCTTCTTGTCAATCAAATTTTTTTATTTTTCTTCACCCGGGCACGTTGCTATCGGTTCCGACCCTCGTTACATTTGATTTCTGGGTATTACAGGTCGCAAATAAAAAACTGCATCAACTAAGTAATACCTAAGTATTAGGGTGAGCGTTTTTAGAAAAAGAATTATATTAGGATGGGGATGACAATCGTGATGACTAATAATTCTTCCTGTCTTCGTTTCTGCGAGTAGAACAATAAATGTTGCAGGTGCCGGGACTTCGTCATTGAAGGCAGGGCGGCCATGAAGACGGCTTTGCTCCTGCGCTGATTTGCAGTCACGATGCCGCAACAAAAATGAACACGCCGTACAGCAATGCGGCCGATCGGGGGACAGAGTACAAATGCCAGGGTCGAGGCTTGATCCGAAGATCACTGCGCAATGGGCGCGCGTTCGCGGACTCATGCGGTCGGAGGTGGGCGATGCATCCTACCGAAGCTGGTTGAAACCACTCACGCTGACGGAGGTCACAGACGGTGAGGTGCGTATCGCCGTCCCAACCCGTTTTATGCGTGACTGGGTTCTTAGCCATTACGGCGACCGTTTGCGAGCGCTCTGGGTCGGTGAGAATGCCGATATTGACTCTCTGAACATTTACGTCGACGCGCCGTCGACGCGCCCGCTGGTGCGGCAGGTTGGCGCGGTGCGGAACCAGGCGCCTCAACCGCCGGCGGCCCTCGTAAATTTGGGGACCAACCAGGCGAAAGCCACGGCCACAGACGTTTCCAGTATCAGTGCGCCGCTTGATCCGCGCTTTGTTTTTGACAATTTCGTGGTGGGAAAGCCCAATGAGCTTGCCTATGCCGCGGCGCGCCGCGTTGCGGATTCCGAAACCGCGCCGTTTAATCCGCTCTTTCTGTATGGCGGCGTGGGCCTTGGCAAAACCCATCTGATGCATGCCATCGCGCATCACATGCGCGAAAAGTTTCCGGAACGCCGGGTGGTCTATCTGTCGGCCGAGAAATTCATGTATCATTTCATCCGGGCGCTGCGATTCCAGGACACGGTCGCGTTCAAGGAACGGTTCCGCTCGGTCGATCTTTTGATGATCGACGATGTCCAGTTCATCAATGGCAAGGAATCCACCCAGGAAGAGTTTTTCCATACCTTCAACGATCTGGTGGACAATAACCGCCAGGTTGTCATTTCCGCTGACAAATCGCCGTCGGACCTGGAAGGCATGGAAGAGCGCCTGCGTTCGCGTCTGGGGTGGGGGCTGGTCGCCGATATCCACGCCACCAGCTATGAGTTGCGCCTCGGCATCATGGAGTCCAAGGCCGAGCGTATCGGTGTCGACATCCCTTCCAAGGTGAAGGAATTTCTGGCCCACAGGATCACCTCCAACGTGCGCGAACTCGAAGGGGCGCTGAACCGCGTCGTGGCTCACGCAACGCTGGTGGGCCGGGAAATTTCCCTGGAAACCTGCCAGGACGTGCTGCACGACATTTTGCGGGCCAATGATCGCCGCGTGACCATCGAGGAAATCCAGAAGAAAGTCGCCGAGCATTTCAATATCCGTATCGCCGACATGCATTCGGCGCGCCGTGCCCGGGCCATCGCGCGTCCGCGACAGGTCGCCATGTACCTGGCCAAGCAACTGACTTCACGGTCGCTGCCCGAAATCGGCCGAAAGTTCGGTGGCCGCGACCACACCACGGTCATGCATGCCGTCAAGAAGGTCGAAGAGTTACGCCAGGCGGATGTGACGTTCTGCGAAGACGTCGATTTGCTGCGCCGGATGCTCGAAGGATAGCCCTGTCCGTCTTCCGATTTAGAGCCCTTTAAGCGTCTGAAACTGCGAAATTTCTTTTTCGCCAAAATGCGTTCACAGGGCATCTAAACCCGTGCGGGATTCACCCTGAAATGGTATAAATCAGGCCGTCGTTTAGGTCTTGGTACGATGGTCCTGCGCTGGCCCCCCATGGGGTTGTCACAGGGCGCGGTGCCTTGTGGCGAAAAACGGCGGAAATGTGGGGTTCCCTTGCGTATAACGACTCATGTGATGCTATGAAATTCACCATTGATCGCGGCGGCCTGCTCAAGGCCCTGACCCATGTTCAGAGCGTTGTAGAACGCCGGAACACCATACCGATTCTCGCCAACGTCCTTTTGCGCGCCGATGATACCGGTGTCGAACTGGCGGCAACCGATATGGATATTTCGGTGGTTGAGAAAGTGGCCGCGGATGTGGGGCAACAGGGCGCGACGACAGTGTCGGCCCATACCCTGTTCGATATCGTTCGTAAACTGGAAGAAGGGGCTCAGGTCGAGCTCGGCGGCGGCACCGAGGAAGGTCAGATTTCTGTCCGTTCCGGACGTTCGACGCTAAAGCTTGCCACATTGGCGAGCGAAGATTTCCCGGCGATGACCGATGACAACATGCCGCACAGCTTCTCGCTGAGCGCCGACGGGCTGCGTCGCCTGATCGACCGGACACGGTTTGCGATCTCGACCGAAGAGACCCGGTATTATCTTAACGGCATCTATCTCCACGCCGTCGAGACGGATGGCGGCAAGGTCCTGCGGGCGGTGGCGACCGATGGACACCGTCTCGCGCTGATGGAAGTGCCCCTTCCCGAGGGCGCGGATGGCATGCCCGGCATCATCGTGCCGCGCAAGACAGTCAACGAACTGCGTAAACTGATCGATGAATCCGACGATGATATAGCGATCTCCCTGTCGGAGACGAAAATCCGGTTCGCCGTTGATGGGATCGTTCTCAGCTCCAAATTGATCGACGGGACATTCCCCGATTACGACCGGGTCATCCCCGACGCCAATGACAAATATCTCGAGGTGAGCTGCAAACGCTTCGAGCGGGCGGTGGATCTGGTCTCGACCATTTCCACCGAGAAATCGCGGGCCATCAAGCTAAGCCTCAGCGACAACAGCCTGGTGCTGTCGGCGACCAGCCCGGATGCTGGCAGCGCGACCGAGGAGCTGGAGGTCGAGTATGATGATGGCGAGCTTGAAATCGGGTTCAATTCCAAATATCTGATCGACATCACGCAGCAGATAAACGGTGATTCAGCGCGCTTTGCCCTGTCGGATTCGGCGTCGCCCACCCTGGTGCGCGATACCACCGATCCCAGCGCGCTTTATGTCCTGATGCCAATGCGAGTTTAGGGGCGCGACACTGGGTAATCTTCACCCCGTTTCCGTGGATACCTATCGTGCCGAGCGCTATGCCGTGCGGCGGCTCATGCTGACCGATTTTCGCTGCTATGAGACCCTGCAGCTGGAAATCGATCATCGGCCTGTCGTCCTGGCGGGCCCCAACGGCGCCGGCAAAACCAATCTGCTGGAAGCCATTTCCCTCCTGGTTCCCGGGCGCGGTCTCCGGCGCGCCAAGCTGACCGACCTTTCCCGCCGTTCACCGGGTGAGGTGAATAAGGCGGACAGCCCAACCCGGCCCTGGGCGGTCGCCGCGCGGATTGATAACGGCACGGATCCGGTGGATGTGGGGACCGGACTTTCGCCGGAAACCTCCCCGGGCGGTGCCGCGCGCCGAGCGGTACGCATCGATGGAGAGCCGGCGCGCGGTCAGGTCGCGCTGGGCGAAAATCTTACGGCGCTCTGGCTGACCCCCGATATGCAAAGGCTGTTTGTCGAAGGCGCCTCCGGACGCCGCCGTTTCCTCGACCGGTTGGTGTTTTCCTATGATCCGGCTCATGCCGGTCGCCTGCAAGGGTATGAGCGGGCCATGCGCGATCGTGCCCGCGTCCTCGGTGACGCGGCAAAGGCGGGACAGCAGCCCGATCCGGCATGGCTGTCGGCTCTCGAAGCGACCATGGTCGAACGGGGCATGGCCATCGCCGCCGCGCGCGCCGATCTCGTGCGCCGCCTCAACCCGGCCTGTGCCATGGGTGTCGGGCCGTTTCCCGCCGCCGGCATGACAGTCTCCGGTGTGGTGGATGGGTGGCTTGCCGACCGCCCGGCTTTGGAGGCTGAGGATCAGTTTGCCGGCGCGTTGGCGCAGTCCCGGGCGCGCGATAGCCATGTACGCGGTGCCTCGGTCGGTGTGCATCACAGCGATTTTGAGGTGATCCACCTCGCCAAGAATGTACCGGCCGCGCAATGCTCCACCGGTGAACAGAAAGCGCTTCTGATCAGTATTGTTCTCGCCAATGCACGGCTTCAGACACTGGATGCCGGTGCCGTACCGCTGCTGCTGCTCGATGAGATTGCGGCCCATCTCGACGAGCAGCGCCGCGCGGCGTTATTTGACGAAATTGTTGCGATGGGTGCTCAGGCATGGATGACCGGTACCGATCCTGCCCTGTTCGCCCCTCTTGGCGATGCGGCTCAGCATTTTGCCGTGGCCGATGCCAGCCTTCGACCCGTTCCCTGATGTGTCAATCATGATGGTGGCTTTAAGATGACAGCTCCCGCCGATGTTCCTCTCGATAACCCGGAAACGTCAGATTACGGTGCCGATTCCATCCAGGTGCTGCGTGGCCTCGACGCCGTTCGCAAACGCCCGGGCATGTATATCGGCGATACCGACGATGGTTCGGGGCTGCACCATATGGTCTATGAGGTGGTGGACAATGCCATCGACGAAGCCCTTGCCGGTATTTGCGACCGGGTTGAGGTAACGCTCAACGGCGATGGCTCGGTCTCCATTCGCGATAATGGCCGGGGCATACCAGTTCAGATCCATGAAGAGGAAGGCGTTTCCGCTGCCGAGGTGATCATGACCCACCTCCATGCCGGCGGCAAATTCGACCAGAGTTCCTACAAGGTCTCGGGTGGGCTGCATGGGGTGGGCGTTTCCGTCGTGAACGCGCTGTCGACCTGGCTGGAGCTGAGGATCTGGCGTGACGGCGGTGAATGGACGATCCGATTCCGCGATGGCGTCAGCGAAGCGCCGTTGTCGCGGGTCGGTGATTATGACGGACCCACGGGTAGCCAGGTTACGTTCCTGGCATCGCCGGAGACCTTCACCAACCTGGAATATGATTTTGCAACGCTGGAACACCGTCTGCGTGAACTCGCCTTCCTGAATTCGGGGGTCATGCTGGTTCTCAATGATTCCCGCGGCGTGGAGCCCAATATTGTCGAGATGCACTATGAGGGCGGCATCGCGGAATTCGTCTCCTATCTCGATCGTGGCAAGACGCCGCTTCTTCCGGAGCCAATTTCGGTCAGCGGTGAGCAGGACAATATCTCTGTCGAGCTCTCCATGGAGTGGTCGGACAGCTATCACGAAACCACATTGTGTTTCACCAACACCATTCCGCAGGGCGATGGCGGCACGCATCTCGCCGGCTTTCGCGGCGCGCTGACCCGGACCATCAATGCCTATGCCAACAGCTCGGGCGTGGCGAAAAAAGAGAAAGTGACGCTAACCGGCGAGGACATGCGCGAAGGGCTGACCTGTGTGCTGTCGGTAATGGTGCCGGATCCGAAATTCTCGTCCCAGACCAAGGACAAGCTGGTGTCGTCGGAGGTCCGTCCGGCGGTCGAAAGCATGATCAACGAGCGCCTCGACCAGTGGCTCGAAGAGCATCCCACCGAAGCCCGCACCATCGTCCAGAAGGTAGTCGAGGCATCGATTGCCCGCGATGCCGCGCGCAAGGCCCGCGATCTGACCCGGCGCAAGGGCGCGCTCGATATTTCCAGCCTGCCCGGCAAGCTCGCCGACTGTCAGGAGCG
>JABJKO010000085.1 GCA_018660305.1 Rhodospirillaceae bacterium | reverse complement strand
GGTGAAGAACTGCGGCGCATGCGCCATGCACACACCGCCGACAATCCCGGTTGCTCTTTTTGCGGCCATTCTTCTTTCCTCCCTAAAACGCGTCATCCTCGCCGGCTGGAGATCCTCGGATCAAGTCCGAGGATGACGATAATTGCAGTGACAGGATAGGCGCCGAAAAGGCGAAACTCAAACCGTCAGATAGGCCTGCCGGACCTCTTCGTCGGCTACCAGATCGTCCATGGAGCCCTCATAGCGGATGCGGCCCTTTTCGATGATATAGGCCCGGTTGCTGACCAGCATGGCGAAATGCAAATTCTGTTCCGACAGCACGACGGTCAGGCCCTCGGCCTTGAGTTCCTGGATGGTCCGCGCCATCTGTTCGACGATAACCGGCGCAAGGCCTTCGGAGGGCTCATCCAGAAGCACGATGGACGGGTTTCCCATGAGGGACCGGGCGATGGTCAGCATCTGCTGCTCGCCGCCGCTCATCTGTCCGCCGGGGCGGGTGCGCATTTCCCCCAGATTGGGAAACAACTGGAACAACCGGTCGGGTGTCCAGGTGGGGGCGCCGTCGCGCGGCGCCTGACGGCCGACTTCGAGATTTTCCAGCACCGTGAGATCGGTGAATATCCGCCGGTCTTCCGGTACGTAGGCAAGTCCGCACCGGTTGATCTGATAAGGCGACTGGCCGGTAATATTACTGCCGTCCAGCTCGATCCGGCCTTTGGCCGCCCGCACCAGCCCCATGATGCATTTCATGGTTGTCGATTTGCCGGCGCCGTTGCGTCCCATGAGCGCGACAACTTCGCCATGGCCCACATTCAGGGCCACATCGGCAAGAATGTGCGCGCGGCCGTAATAGCTGTGCAATCCGTCGACGTTCAGTACAGGCGCGCTTTCCGGCGGCGACATGCTCGTAGCCCCTTTGATTGGAGTCCCTTTGGTTTCGGGTTCCTATGGTTTGGGCATGGTGCACCGGCGGCCCGATGTCGGCAACCGCTCTCTGGGAAATTAACGAATGATCGGAGGATGTTTTTCACACCACCCTCCGATCAAATAGACCCGCAGGTTTAACGCCGTTATTTTTTTATGAGATTGACGCCGTTTGCACCGACATTGAAGGACATCAGATCGCGCCCGACCATTAACGGGCCGGCATAGGTTTTGCGCGCCCGCTTCATGAGGTCGGCGGGTTTCTGGCCGCCATACAGAACGATATGGGAATAGACCGCCAGCTTTGGTTTGACGGCATTAAATACCCGGGCCGTGTCCTCCGGCTCGGAATGATGGGTCAGGATATTCCGCATGACCTTGGATTTTTTCAGGAGTTTTTTGCCGATCGAGGCGACGCTGTGGATAATTAGATCGGCTCCCTTGGCGTTTTTCACCAGATTGTCGGTGTATTTTGTATCGCCGGACAGGACCACTGAGCGGCCATCGTAATCGATGCGGTAGCCATAGGCTGGATTGATTTTTTTGCCATGATTGACCTTGATGGCGCTCACCTTGATCCCGTCCGCCTCATAAACCACGCCCTGGGTCATGTCGGTGGGCGCCGGCTTGACGAATTTGGGGTTTAGATTCTGGTCGAAGATGCGGGTCTTGATGTCCCACTCATAGGCTCTTTCAAGATGGGTCATCAGATTGACCGTGCCGGCCGGTCCGGTAATCCGGAAGGGTCCCTTGCGCCGCGCCCAGGGCGCGCCCAGCCAGCCACTCAGCCACAAATCGGGAATACCGATGACATGGTCGGAATGAAGATGGGTCAGAAAGACATGGTCGATCTTTCCGAACGGGGTCTTCTTCTGGAACAGACGCTGGGTAACCCCGCGGCCGACATCGAACAAAAGCTTCCTGTTTCCGGCTTCCACCAGGATGCCGGGGCCGAAGCGCGCCATTGACGGGAAGGGTGTTCCGGTACCCAGTAAGGTCACCGTCAGCTTCTTGTGGCCATCGGCGGCGGCCGGCGCGATATTGGTCAGTGAAAGAGCCCCGGCCATGGCCAGCGCAGCGAACATAGTCCTCATCATCGAATCATCCCCTCATGGTTGGCTATTGGTTATGGGGCAATATTATCGAAAAATTTTTCGGAAATCAAAAATTATCGATATTTTTAATCTGACGGCAAACCCCGACGTTGCAAAAAGAGCGATTAGCCCCTCGGAGAACGGGCGGAGACACGGGCAGAGACACCG
>JABJKO010000051.1 GCA_018660305.1 Rhodospirillaceae bacterium | reverse complement strand
GCCGATCAACCAGTTGCTCAGGGGCACGATCAGCATTTGCCCGGCGGTGCCGCCGGAGACCACCACCGCGAGCCAGAAGGTCCGGCGTTCCTCCGGCGCGACACGGCCGACGATGGAGAGCAGCATGGGCAGCGCGATGCCGCTTGAGCCGATGCCCATCAGGAAACCGATGCTGACCACGAGACCGGTCTCGCTTGTCGCCTGTGACATCATGAACAGCCCGAAGGCATAGACCAGCCCGGACGTCAAAAGCACCTTTATGGGGCCCCATCGATCCGCAATGGCGCCGACGAAAGGCGCGGCGCAGCCATAAATCAGAACCTGAACCGCCGTGGCAAAGGACATGGGTTCGAAATTGCGGACCAGCGCTCCCTGGGCGTCGGTGGTCATAAATCCAAGCGCTTCGGTAATGGGCCGCAGGAACATGCCGAGGCTTTGCCGCCCGCCATAGGCGAACAGAACGATGCCGACCGCCGAGATCAGCACGAAAAGAGGACTACGCCAGAACGCCTTGGACATGGAGGGGACTCCGTTGGAAATGCGCCGTAAGTATTACGCCGGTTGGGCGAGCCGCGCCACCGGCTGTTCCCTGATGGGGACATGGAACAGCGCCGCCAGCGCGCCACCGAAGATAATCACCCACCACCACATGTCATAGGAGCCCGTGCTATCGCGGATAACACCACCCATCCACGTGCTCAGAGCACCGCCAACCTGATGGCTGAGAAACGCGATGGCATAAAGCGTTGCCATATAGCGGGGCCCGAACAGGGTGGAGACAATACCCGCGGTCAGTGGCACGGTGGCCAGCCACAGGAAGCCGATACAGGAAGCAAAGATATAGACCGACATCTGGCTGATGGGCGAGATAAAGAAAGCCAGCATGACTACCGACCGTCCCACATAGAGGAACACCAGCAGGTTTTTCTTCTGGAAATGGCCGCCGAGCTTGCCGGCGATGGCGGTGCCGATCATGTTTGTCAGCCCGATCAGCGCGATGGCGTGGGCCCCGATGGTCACACCAGTGCCGGTGTCCTCGAGATATTTCGGCAGATGGGTGACCACGAACTGGACCTGGAAACCACAAGTAAAAAACCCGAGGCACAAATACCAATAGCTTCGCGCCGCGCGCGCCTCGGCGAGCGCCTGGCCCAGCGTCTGGGTATCCTTCTTTTGGTCCAGCGCCGCGCCGCTGGCATTGCCGACGATCAGCGCCATGGGCACGATGGCCAGGATGAAGGCGGCCAGAATGACCATGGCGTCGGTCCAGTCCATTCGGGACAGCAGAAAACCGTTGAGGGGCACCAGGAACATCTGTCCGCCGGTACCACCGGCCGACACGATGCCAAGCCACAGGCTGCGCTGGTCTTCCGGGGCAACCCGGCTTACCACCGCGAGCAGCATGGGCAGGCCGCAACCGGCCGCGGCAAGCCCGCTAAGGACGCCGACGCTCAGGCTGAGATGCAGTTCGGAGGAGGCGTTGCTCAGCAGGAACATGCCCAGCGCATAAAGAGCACCGCCGATCACCAGCATTTTGATGGGACCCAGCCATTTGTCCGCGATCATCGAAACAAAAGGCACGCTGAGCCCGATGACGAGGGTCTGCAGGCTGACCGCAAAGGAGAACGGCTCCACTTTGCCGTTGCTGATGGCCTCGCTGATGGGGATCAGAAACAGCCCGAAACTCTGGCGGGTGCCATAGGTAATCAGGGCAATCAGCGTGCACAGCACGAGGACGATGTACGGATTTTTCCAGAAAGGCTGGTTATCAGGCATGGGTTACTCTGACTGTTGGTTAGCCGGTTGATGTCTGGGCAGTCATGCGGGCGACCGGGCGCTCGTCGATGGGCCAGTGAATTGCAGCGGCGACGAAACCGAGACCGACGGCGCACCACCAGACCGCATCATAGCTGCCACTGAAATCGCGTACCGCGCCGCCCATCCAGATCCCGAGAAAGCTGCCCACCTGATGGCTGAGAAAGGCGAAGCCGTAGAGCATGGCCATGTACTGGACACCGAAGATCTGCGCCACCAGCCCGCTGGTCAGGGGAATGGTGCCGAGCCACAGGAGCCCGGTATAGGACGCAAACAATATGGCCGACACATCGGTGATGGGCAGGGTGATGAACAGCGCGATGCCGGCCGAACGCGCCAGATAGAGGATGGCCAGCAGCAATTTTTTGCTGTAGCGCCCGCCCAGCGCGCCCCAGATCCAGCACCCGACAATATTGAAGAACCCGATCAGGGCGACACAGGTCGCGGCCACGCCGGGGCCGATGTCGGCTTCCTTGAGGAAATTGGGCAGATGCGCGCCGATGAACATTGTTTGATAGCCGCAGACGAAGAACCCGGCCACGAGGAGCACGAATCCGCGGTGCCGCAAGGCCTCACCCACCGCCTCGAACACGCTTTGATCGATTCCGGCGCCATCCGGGCGCTGCGGTTTTCCCGATACGGCGGCAACCAGCGGGACGACCAGGGCCAGGGCGATGGCCATGGCGATCAGCGCCGCCGCATAGCTGCCGCCGGTAATGAAATACTGGGCGATGGGGACTACGATAACCTGCCCTGACGACCCGCCCGCGCTGGCGATACCGAGAAACAGGCTACGGCGCTCCGCACCGACGCTGCGCCCGACAACCGCGAGAATGATCGGGAACCCGCAGGCACTCATGCCGATGCCGGTAAGGAATCCGGTGGAAAAATGGATTTCGGCAACCGTGGTCGCCTCGGCCATCATCCACAAGCCGCCGGCATAGAGCAGCAATCCCATGCTTGCCACGCGTCCCGCGCCATAGCGATCGGCGATACCGCCGAGTATGGGCGTCGAGAATCCCCAGATCAGGACCTGGAGCGCCATGGACAGTGAAAACACGCCGAGCGGCCAGCCATTGACCTCCGAAATGGGCGCCAACAAAAGCCCATAGGTCTGTCGCACACCGAACGTCAGCAGCAGGATCATTGTCCCGCAAAACAAAACGATGGTGGGAGTTCGCCAGGAACGCATGGATTTCTACTGCTTCAATGGGTTGGACAGGGGCGGAACACAGGCGGTTGGTCAGAATGCTCAGTTTACACAAGGTTGGGCTGCGGTGGAACGTGTCGAGGCGATAAAATTAGCGCGCTCCTGTGCCGCAAAACGCCAAGAGGCCCGAAAACGGGCCTCCCTTCAAATCAATGGCAGCGCAGCCGGCGGGCCGGCTTACTTGTGGCGGAAGATAATGCGCGCCTTGCTGAGGTCGTAAGGGGTCATCTCCACATCGACCTTGTCGCCTTCGAGAACGCGGATGCGGAATTTGCGCATCTTGCCTGCCGTATGGGCCAGGACTTCGTGGCCGTTCTCCAATTTCACCTTGAACATGGCGTTGGGCAGCCGTTCCAACACCGTCCCGGAAAACTCGAGTAATTCTTCTTTCGCCATATTGCCGTCTTTTTAAGCCTCGGATGCGGCGCATTAGTGCGCTCAATCGTTAAAACGTCAAGGTATTTTGCAGAAAACCCACGACGAAGCGTTGTCCTGCCCTCTATTTCCAGTGCGGCGGATAGGCGTTGTCAAAGCCGTCCAGATTTTCCATGCGTAGGCGCCACTCATTGAGCGCCGGGAAATATTCACCGAGAGGGTGGATGGCGAGATCCAGCGGCGCCGTGTCTTCCCGCCCAACGGCACGGCAGAGCTGCATCAGTACCGGAAAGACAACGAGATCGGCGGCACTTAAGGCCTTGCCGACAAGCCAGGGACTGGACGCCAATCGCGCTTCCAGAGACCCGAGCTCCTCCCGTACGATTGCCGCAGCCTCGGTGATCTGCTGGGTAAATGCCTGCACCTTGCCGCGAAACAGCGGCCGGGAAATGTCACCGACAGGCCCCCGCACATGGCTGTCACAATCACAGATCGTCTGCCAGATACGCGCAGTTTCCTGCGGAATTGTGCCAAACAGGGGTGGGGCAGGGGCTATGGCATCGAGATAGGCCAGAATGGCCAGTGTCTCGCAAACCGTGGCAGTGCCGTCGACGAGCACCGGCACGTTGCCCCGAGGATTGATGCCGAGGAATGCGGCGCCTTTCTGCTCGCCCTTACTATTGTCGAGACGCCGTTGATTATAGGCGATTCCTTTGATCTCCAGCGCCAGCATGATGGTCCAGCAGGGTGGCGAGCCGGAAATGAAATAAAGGTCGCGCTGTGTCATGGGCCTAATTCTCGCCCCTCGGTGTGGTTTCCTTAAGCGTTTTTTATAGGAGTAACACGTTGAATGAAGACCAGTGGCGGAAATGGGCGACAGATGACAAAAAAACCAGATCAAAAAGAGGCCGGGCCCATGGCTAAAACCATGGACCGAAGGCGGTTTTTGGAATTAAGCCGAAAGTACGCCGTCATCGCGCCGCCGGCTGTAACCCTCATGATTGCCGCGACCGACGCCGAGGCCCATTGCTCCACACAGGGCAATATCCCGGCGCCGCACAGCTCCCCCAGTTGCGCAACCAACCATTAGAGCCGTAACCAACGGACGTGGATTTCGTCGGTTGGCTGAGGTGCTGACCACGGTTTAGCGTTGCTGTGCCTTGTTATGCGCTGTGCCGGTCGACACCTCGCGGTCCATGGGATAATGGCGCAGAGGTCATAGTTCCTTTGCCAGTTGGGCAATGATAGAGTCTGCTCGAATTTGGATTTGGTCTTTGGTATGCAGATGAGTTCCGGTTACCCCTCAATTGCCATGAAATGGCGATGACAGAGGCGCGTTCTCCAATCATTCGTAACGATCTCGCAACGGCGCGGGAAAATTCGTGGGAGCGGTTGTCTGCCCCCGGCACATGGTGGTCGGCATCGGAGCGCCTTGCCATCGCCGACGAAGCCCGCCGCGCCCAACATTGCGCGCTTTGCCGCGAGCGAAAAGAAGCCCTCTCTCCCTATACGGCTGACGGGGCGCACGATTGTAGCGGGGTTCTGCCGGACAATGTCGTCGAAGTGATCCACCGGATTTCCACCGACAGCGGCCGGCTGCGCAAGGCCTGGTTCGATGAGAACATGGCGTCAGGCCTGACCGACGCCGCCTATGTGGAAATCATCGGTGTGGTATCCACCTTGATCGCGCTGGATACGTTCGACCGCGCACTCGGTTTGCCGCAGCGGTCCCTGCCGACGGCCAGGCCGGGAGAGCCGACCCGCCACCGTCCCAAGGGGGCCCGTAAGACCCTTGCCTGGGTGGCCACCCTCGCGCCGGAAGACGTTGCCGAAGAAGACCCCGATCCCTATCCCGGTTTCGAGCCCATTAATATCCATTTTGCCATGAGCCTGGTTCCCGAAGAAGTCGCGGGCTTCTTCGAACTGGATCAGGCGCTCTATTTGCCGCAGGCGGCGATCCGGGATCTGGACAATGAGTACCGCGCCCTGACGCACAGCCAACTGGAGCTTATTGCGGCTCGATTGGCGGCGCTCAACCAGTGCTTATACTGAACGGCGAGCCATGCGGTGGTGCTCCGTGCGAGCGGCCAGAAAGACGGTGAAGAGTTCGATCTCAATAATGTGATCGGTAGCGGCGACGGTGACGTGGGGGTGGCCCATGGCGGCCTGCTGCTGGCCTTCTCCGATGCGGTGGTTGCCGATGACGATGCGGAGTTGGATCGTTTGCGCCGGGAACT